>JASFTY010000028.1:0-15777 GCA_050050535.1 Gemmatimonadales bacterium
GCGAAGCCGGGCTGCGAAACAAGGGTGACATCCGGCCCGTAATGTTCGGTGTCGAGCGGCTGCGGTAGTGCGGGCGCTACGTCATGCAGCGGGCAGGTGAGGACGGCGAACCCCGAAGGACGTGGCGGACGATGACAGAGATCACAAAGCGACGCGTCAAGTTTCTTGCGGGGTTCGCCGTCTACTTCGTCGCGCTGTGGTTCTTCTGGAACACGCCGCTCGTCTATCCCCTAAAGATCTTCGTCGTTCTGTTACACGAGGTCAGTCACGGCGCGATGGCGCTGGCGACGGGTGGCACGATCGAGAGCATCGTGATCACGCCGAACGAAGGCGGACTCTGCCGGTGCTTCGGCGGCAACAGGTTCCTCGTGCTGTCGGCCGGCTATCTCGGCAGCCTGCTCTGGGGTGCGGCGATCCTGTGGGCCGCGCGCGGCCGCGGATCGGGCCCGCGAATCGCCGCCGGCGTCATCGGCGCCCTGGTCATCGGCACCACGCTCCTATACGTACGCAACCCGTTCGGACTGGTGTTCGGTGTGGCGTTCGGCGGTGTGCTGATCGCGGCGGGCCGCCAGCTGCCGGTCGAGGGCAACGCCGCGCTGCTCACGGTCCTCGGTCTCACCAGCTGCCTCTACGCGATCCTAGACATCAAGAGCGACGTGCTCGAGCGGCCGGAGCTGGAATCCGATGCCCGGATGCTGGCCGAGCTGACCGGTGTTCCCACGCTGTTCTGGGGCATCCTGTGGATCGCGCTGGCGCTGTTCGTCAGCGGCTGGCTGTTCAGGCGAGCGCTCGAGCGGTCGTCGTCGCCCGACGTCAGCAAAGAGGTGTTCGAGGTCTAGAAGAAGGCGGTCAGCGATACGTAGACGGTCGTCGGTAGGTCGCCGTATTCGGATTTGATGTCGAGAAGTCTCTCTGCACTCTCGCCGAGGCCCAGAAAAAGGCCGGCCTGCAATGTGACCTCGTTGGAAGCCGAATAGGAAGCGCCCGGCACGATCAGAGCGCTGAAGTCGTTCAGGTTCCAGAGCGCCAGCAGGGACGTGTTGAGCAGGGGGTGAATCTGGTAAGACCCACTGCCGGCGATCTCATCCTGGCCCAGCACCTGCAGTTCGCCGCGGGCGAGGGCGTCCCGGCCCATGACCTGTAGCTCACCGTCGGCGAACTCTTCGGGGATCAAGAGCTCGAGCAGCTCTTCCGAGCTGGAAGCGCCGAGTTCGTCGTGCTGGTACTCGAGGGCGAGATGGAGGTCGCGGTCGAACGCGCTTACGCGGGTGTCGACGCCGATCGTGCGGCGCACGATCAGCTCGTCGTTTTCCTCGCGTAGCGAGAGTTCGCCGCGGATCGCGAACCTGCCGACCGCACCTGCTGCGGCGAAGGCGGCGGCGGCATGCTCATGTAGCGACCCGGCCCAGGCGGACAATTCCCATCCTTTCCACACGGTGCGCCCACGGGCAAGTGCCGTCAGCGTCTCGCCGACGCGGCTGTCGGACATCCGCAGCACGAGGTCGATATCGCTGAGCGTGCCAGGGAAGGCCTGGAAGCGTATGGCGTCGACGCCGCCGCGGTACTCGCGGAACGGGTCGGCGGGGTCGAAGGGCGCGAACGGATCGGCAGGTGTGAGGAAGAGGGTCGTGGCCCAGGAGATCGTCTGCCGACCCACGGTGACCTCGAAGGCTTCGCCAGCGTAGCGCAGGCTGAGTCGATCGAAGCGGTGCCGCCAGAGCCAGTGGTCCGAGTCCTCGATCGTCCACTGCAGATCCAGCCATTCACCGCCGCCCGGCGTCAATCCCCCGATGATGCTGCCCACCGCGGCGGACACGGCGCGCTCGCTGTAAGAGAGCAGGTGCTCGTAGGCGACCTCGAGGTCGAGGGGCCCGAGCGCCGGCTCGGTCATCAGGCGCAGCCGCTGCAGATCACCGAAGCCACCCACGGCGAACGGCGTGGAGTCGTTCCAGAGCGGGACGTTCAGGTAGTAGCCGCGTATCTCGGGGAGCTGCTGGGCGTGGGCACGCGCGGCCCCCACGATGGTGAAGAGCAGGGCGAGGGTCGCCCGCCCGCTCACCGCTGTGGCTCGGGCCGGCGTCTGTCGTCCGACTCGATGGCGCCGTCGACCAGCCGGATCAGCCGCCGCGCCCGCTCCATGACACGTGGGTCGTGAGTGGCGAAGACGAAGGTGGTGCCGAGATCGTGGTTCAACTCTTCCATCATGTCGAGCAGTGCATCGCTCGCACTGGTGTCGAGGTTGGCGGTGGGCTCGTCGGCGAGTACGAGCGCCGGCCGGGCGACGACGGCGCGGATGACCGCGACCCGCTGTTGCTGGCCGCCCGAGAGCTTGCCGGGCTTTCGGTCCTCGAGGCCGTCGAGGCCGGTGCGCTCGAACAGCTCCCTGACACGGCGGTAGCGTTCGCCGCCATTCACGCCCTGCAGCAGCAGCGGGAACTCGGCGTTCTCCAGCGCGGTGAGCACTGGCAGCAGGTTGTAAGCCTGGAAGATGAAGCCGATGCGCTCGAGCCTCATGCGCGCCAGCTCGCGGTTCGACATAGACGAGATGTCGCGCCCCTCCACCCAGATTCCGCCGCGGCTCGGTCGTGTGAGGCCGCCGATCAGGTTGAGCAGCGTCGTCTTACCCGATCCCGACGGGCCCGCCATGGCGACGAACTCGCCGGGCTCGACAATCAGCGTGACGCCGCGGACCGCCTGTACTTCTTCGGCCTCCTGCTCGAAGATCTTCCAGACCTCGTCGGTCCTGACGGCTGCCGTCGTTCGGTCGTTCATATTCTTAACCGTCATCTCTCGAATTTCATCGCTTCAGCGACGTCGATGCGTGTCGCGCGGTATGCCGGATAAATCGAGGCGAAGGTCCCGATCAGGAAGAGGAAGACAAGCGACTGTATCACTCGGGTCGTTCGAAACAGAGGAACGAAAACCGGATCCATCGCAATGCCCGAGAAACTCCACTCTTCGTCCCAGGCGAAGGAAAAGTCGAGTCCGTCGCGGAAGAAATACCAGGTGAGGAACAGTCCGAGCGCGATGCCGATCAGGCCGCTGACGAATGTGAGGATTATGCCCTCGGTGACTATCAGGCCGCCGGTCTGCCGCGGCGTGAAGCCGAGGGCCTGCAATAGGCCGAACTCGCGCTTGCGGTACATCACCGACATGAGCACGGTATTTACGATGCCGAGGGCGATAATGCCGAACATGATGCCCTGCCAGACGTAGTTGCCTAGATCGTCGATCCGTACCGCCGCGTCCAGCACGGGCATCGCCTCGCGCCAGCCCAGCACCGTGAGATTTCCCGCCTCGCGCTCGGCGCTCAGCTCGCGCTCGAGGATACGGCTGACCGGGCGCACTCTGCTGCTCTGGTCGAGGAGCACGGCGATTGTCGTCACGTCGTCTCCGGAGCGCAGCCACGAGCCGGCGGTGGCCAGCGGGATGTGGATGACGGCCTCGTCGACCTCGGGTACCCCGGTGCGGTAGACACCGACCACACGTACGAGTTGGCCGGCGATCTCGCCGTCGGCGTCTTGCGCGGTGAGCACGAAGCGCGAGCCGAGCCTGAGGTCGAGGCCCTCCAGTAGGCCCGCGCCGACGTAGGCGGCGAGCCGGTCGTCGGGCTGGAGGTAACGGCCCTCGATCACCTTGTCGTCCAGGATCGAGAACTCCGCTTCGGCGATCGGGTCGACGCCGATGATCTGGGCCGGGCGGGCGCCGGTCGGCGAGCTCGCCAGCCCGACGACGGCGAGCTGTGGCACTGCGGCGAGGGTGTGCTCGGCGACCTCAGGACGCCGCAACGCCGATTCGGCGGCACCACGCGCCGAGGAGCTGAGCCTATCGTCGATCTTTCGGCTCTTCTGGAAGTTGGGCGCCTGGATCGCGATGTGACCGCTGCCCATACGGGCGCCTGATTCGATCCATTGCTCGTGCCCGCCATCGCCGATCGACAACGAGAAGATCATCAGCGCGCCGCCGACGATCATCGCGGCCGCAGTGATCGCGCTGCGCCGAGCCTGTCGCCGCAGGTTCCGCAGAGCCAGCCGGACCAGGGTAATCGCGCGGGTCATCATAGTCCTGAGAGTGTATCGGCGGGCGGCACTCGTGCGGCGCGGGCCGCAGGATAGAGCGACGCCAGCAAGGCCGTGATCAGGAGCGCAACGCCGGTCCACAATGCCATGGCGAAGTGGTACTCGACGCGCAGGCGCGGTCGGATCAGCGCTCCAAAGATCGTGTAATCACCGTAGATCCAGCTCAGGTCGGGCGGTGCGTTGTGGAACCAGAACATCACCGGGAAGGTGATGGCGGCGCCGAAGGCGAGGCTCAAGATCCCCAAGGCGAACGCCTCGGAGAGCACGCTGCGCACGATGGAAAAAGGTGTCGTGCCCAGCGCCAGCATCACCGCGATCTCGCGGCGCCGCTCGTACGTCGCCATCAGCATCGTGTTGGCCACGCCGAAAATGGCGATGGCGAAGACGATGAAGATGACGACGAATCTCCAGCCGTCGGCGAGCTGTGCGTAGTCGAGCATCTCAGGTCGCAGCTCGGTCCAGGGCGCAACCTCGATATCGAGGTCGAGCGGGGACAGCTCGGCAGTAAGCCGGTCGGCGGCCTCGGGCGCCAGCCAGGGGTCGGTGACCGAAGCGGCGATCTCGTGGATCCGCCCGGGATCGAGAGCGACCAGGATCTGGAGGGAGGCGATCGGCATGACCGCGTACGACGCGTCGAGCTCGGCCATGCCGCTCTGGTAGACCCCGGAGACCGTGTACAGGTCGTAGCCCATCGAGCCATCGGCAGCCGGTGCGATGAGGACGAGCTCGTCAAAACCGACGTCGACGTCGAGTTGGCGCGCCATCTCGGTGCCGATGAGGATCTCGTTGGTCCCGTCTGCAGGAGATCGACCGCGTACAATGCTGTTCATCAAGCGGCTGACGCCGGCCTCGAGCTGGGGATCGACGCCCATCAAGATGCCGGCGACCGTGGACTCGCCCGAGCTGACCAGCCCACCGGCGAAGACGCGGGGCGCCGCCGCTTCGACGACCGGATCGGCGGCGACCTCTCGAACGAGGCGCTCGACGTCCGCACCGTCGCGTCCGCCGATGGTGTCGTAGATCTTCCGCTCGGGTCGGTACTCGATGTCGTGTACCTGTAACTGGCCTGAAAGCACGCCGGTACCGCTCTCGATCATCTCGGCAGTCAGCCCATCCATCAGACCGATGAGTACGACGACAGCCAGATAACCGAAGGCGAGGCCGGCCGCGGTGATTAGAGTGCGCCGCCGGTTTCTGCCGAGATTGCGCCAGCCGATACGCCACCAGGGACGGGAGAGCATCGTAGCCTACCTTCCGCGACCGCGCAGAGCCCGCAGCGAGAAGAAACTCTCGTCGATGTCGATGTTGAACTCGAGCTCCGAGTAAACGACCGTGGTCCGCTCGCCGGGCTTGTCTTCCGGGAGCACGTCCATCCGCGCCGGGACCAAGCGACCACCCATCACTTGATAGTCGCTGAACGTGATGGTGCGGACCAGGTTGCCGTCTTCGTCGTAATAGCGTGCCCAGGTCGGCATTAGGTCGTCCTGCCGCACCTCGTACGTGATACGGCCCCAGACCACCGCGGCCTCCGGCTTCGGCGTCAGCACGAACTCCCACACCTGGACACCGTCGCGCTCGCCGTCGAAGCCGAACTCGATGTCGTAGTCCTCGATCAGCCGGCTCTCCTTCACCAGATCGTCGTTGGTGAAGTGCGAGCCCATCCAGGCTCCCATCATCAGGGACGGCGGGATCTTGATCGAGCGGTCGACCCGCGGCAGGTAGTTCCAGATGTCGTCGCCCGCCTTCAGCGTCGCCGTCCCCGCTTCTTTGTTGGGCGCCGTGATGCGGATCAGCGAATACTCGGTCCCCAGCGACCAGATCTCCATGGTCATGCTGCGCTCCCAGTTCTCCGTCACCACGTCCATGGTCGCGACGCCGTGGCTCGACTCGCCCCGCATGATGCGGTCGACCCGGTCGATGATGTCCCGGGCGGACTCCTGGCCGAGTGCCGGTGTGGGCGCGGAGAGGAGGGTGAGCGCGAGGGCGAGGGTTCGTGTGCGGTTCATGGTAGAAACCTGACGCCAGGGTGATCTATTGACATGGTGTTCTAAGTTCAGTATATATTGAACGTCTTGAACTGTCAAGCGGGCATGAACTCTAACAGGAACAACGAGAGCCTGCAGCGCGAGAGCCTCCTGGCCTACGCCGAGGAGTGGGGGCTGCTCTTCGAGCGCTGGGCTCTGCCGCGCACCGCCGGCCGGATCTGGGGGTGGCTGCACGTCTGCGAGCCGCCGCAACAGACCGCGGCACAACTAGTCGATGCGCTGGGTGTGAGCAAGGGCTCGGTGAGCACGAACACGCGGCTGCTGGAGGGCCTAGGTCTGGTGGAGCGGGTGGGGGTGCGGGCAGCGCGGCGGGCGCACTATCGGGTGCGATCGGACGCGTTCGAGGGGATCATGCGGCAGCGTATCGTGGGTGTGGCGGAGGCACGGGCGCTGGCGGAGCGGGGATTAGGGGTGCTGGAGAGCGCGTCGGAGGAGCGCAAGCAGCGACTGACGGTGAAGCGTGACTTCTACGCGTTCCTGGAGCGGGAGATGGAGGAGCTGCTGCGTCACTGGCAGGGGCGGCGTGAGTCAGGGACGCTGGTTGATTAGTCGGTGCGTCGGTGCGTCGGTGGGCGGTGCGGCGGTGGGCGGTGCGTCGGTGGGCGGTGCGGCGGTAAGGCAGTCACTCCGTTATTCGGCGAAATCGCGCATTCCAGCGAGGGGGGTTCTGCGCACCACATCCCTGCTATTGGCCAGCCCGATGGCCGTAGTGAGTAGGGCTGTTCCTACCCAGAAAGCCAGTAGCGGTAGCGCCGGCAGGCTGAAGCTCATCTCGAACAGGAACCTGACGGCGATCCAGGCGGCGACGGTGGCGAGTGTGACGCCGGCGAGTCCGGCGAAGGAGCCGAGTGCGAAGTATTCGGTGGCCAGGATGCGGCCGATGACACGTGAGCGGGCGCCCAGCGTCTTGAGCAGGACCGACTCGCGGGCCCGCTGGTAGCGGGAGGTGGCGATGGCGCCGACCAGGATGACGAGGCCGCAGGCGATGCTGAACAGCGCCATGAAGCGGATGGCGAGGGCCACCTTGCTGAGGATGGAATCGATGGCCTCGATGATGACGGTGATGTCGATGGCAGCGACGTTGGGGTAGTCGACGACGAGATCGCGCTGCAGTTCGGCGCGGCCGGTGGGGTCATCGACGCGAGTCATCACGAGCAGGCTCTGAGGTGCCTCGTCGAGAACCCCCGGCTCGAAGACGGCGAAGAAGTTGGGCTCGAAGCGGGCCCAATCGACGCGGCGCACGCTGGTGATCTGGGTCTCGATGGGGACGCCCTGGATGTCCCAGGTGATGCGGTCGCCGATCTCCACCCTCAGCTCCTCGGCGATGCTTTCCTCGAACGAGATCCGGGCGAGCGTCGCCAACGTGTCTTCATCGGAGAACCACTCGCCGTCGATGAGCCGTTCGGAGCCGACCAGCTCATCTCGATAGGTGTGGCGGTACTCGCGCAGCAGAGCCCAGCGTGGGATACGCGGTCCTGTCGTATCGGCGAGTATCTCGTCGACGCTGCGCTCGCCGACGTGGGTGAGGCGTGCGGGCACGATAGGGGTACGATCGATGACCGGTGCGCCGTGGTCCTCCATTATCTGTGTTACGCCCGCCTCCTGATCCGGCTGGATATCGAACATCACCAGGTTCGGCCGATCGGGTCGCGTCTCGATGGTCAGCTGCCGCAGCAGGTTGCTCTGCACGACGTAGAGGTGTGCGATGAGGAAGACGCCGGAGCCGATGGCGAGGACGACGGCGACAGTCTGGTTGTGGGGGCGGAACAGGTTGGCGATGCCCTGCCGCAGGGGAAAGCGGGCGCGCCGCGGGAAGAATCGGCGCGTCAGGCGCATGAGCGCCCAGGCGGTGAGGCCGAGCGCGCCGGCGGTGATCGCGGCGGCGGCGGCGAAGGCCAGGCCGACGAGCGGCTGCGGCGCCTGCCAGATGGTGAGAACCAGCAAACTGACGACGAGGGCGGCGTAGGTCGCGATGCGCCAGGGGTCGCGGCGGCGCTTCGGTTTCTCGTAGTCGCGGCGCAACGCGCGCAGCGGCGCGACGTCCTTGATGCGCAGCAGCGGCAGCAGCGCGAAGATCAGCGCCACCCAGAGCCCAATGCCGAGCCCGGCGAGTATCGCGGTCCACTCCAGGTTGAAGGGCACGTCGAGGGGTAAGAAGTCGCGGAGCACCCCCGGGATGACCGCCTGCACAATGAGGCCGAGCCCGACGCCGAGGAGGGCGCCGCTGAGACCCATGAGCCCGGCCTGCAGCAGGTAGATGGCGAAGGTCTGGCGCTGGCGCGCGCCGAGACAGCGGAGCACCGCCGCGATGTCGAGCTTCTCGCTGACGAAGACGTGGACGCCGCTGGCGACGCCGACGCCGCCCAACAGTAAGGCGACGAGGCCGACGAGCCCCAGGAAACTGGCGAGCTGATCGAGTCCCTCGGTCAAGTCCTCCTCGTACTCGTCGACCGTTGTCGTCCAGACGCGGTTCGCCTCGAACAGCGAGTCGCGCGCCTCGACGAAGGCGTTCACTGCCTCGCGGTCGTCGATCTTCAGGTGAACCTGGTGGTACGAGATGCTGCCGAAGCGGAGCAGGCCGGTCTCCTCGACGTAGGGAGCGGGGACGTAGACGCGCAGCCCGACCACGGAGCGCAGCCCGATGTCGCCCGGCAGGCGCGTGACGGTGCCGGCGATGGCGAAGCGGCCGCGGCCGATGGCCAGCGTGTCGCCGAGTGTGGCGTCGAGCTGTACGAGGGCCGCGGGGTCGACCAGCACCTGTCGCGAGCTGCGGAACGCTTGCCATAGGCCCGCGGGGTCGGTGGTCAGCTCGCCGTAGAAGGGGTAGCCGCCGGAGGGCGCCATCACCTCAACCAGCCGGGTGAGCCCGGAGTGCTGAGCCAGCGCCATCGACGTGAAGTAGGTGACCCGGGAGACCTCGGCGCCCGCCCCCTCGAGCGAATCGATCAGCGCCTCGATATCGTCCGAGAACTCCCAGCGGCTGCCCAGCTGCAGGTCGGCGCCCATCAGGTCACGCGCCTGGTCTCTGACGGCGGACGTGACGTTCGCCCGGAACGAGTTGATGGCGACGAGGGCGGCGACGCCGAGTGTTATGGCGACGATGTAGAGCACGAGGCGCCGGCGCGTCGAGCGGCTCTCGCGACGCGCCATCGCCAGAGTGAAGCGGGCGCTCATGCCGCTGTCACCGGCTCGTCGCCGACGATGCGGCCGCCACTTAGGCGCACGATCCGGTGCGCCTTCGAGGCGAGCTCGACGTCGTGGGTCACCAGCACGAGGGTCGCGCCCTCCTCACGGTTCAGCTTCACCATGAGGTCGATGACCGTACCCCCGGTGTCGGCGTCCAGGTTGCCCGTCGGCTCGTCGGCCATGAGGATCTTCGGCCGGTTGGCGAACGCCCGGGCGAGCCCGACCCGCTGCTGCTCGCCGCCGGACAGCTGGGCGGGGTAGTGGTGCGTGCGATCGCCCAGCCCCACGCGCTCCAGTAGCTCCGCGGCCCGCGCCTCGGCGTCGGCGCCGTTCAGCGCAGCCGCGTCCTGCAGCTCGATGGGTACGAGCACGTTCTCCAGGGCGGTGAGTGTGGGGATCAACTGGAAACTCTGGAAGACGAAGCCTACCTTTTCAGCTCGAACCAGGGCGCGCTCGTCCTCGGACAGCGCGCTCAGGTTCTGCCCGTCCAGCTCGACGTGCCCCGCGGACGGCAGGTCGAGCCCGGCGAGCAGGCCGAGCAAGGTCGTCTTGCCGGAGCCCGAGGGCCCGACGACGGCGACGGCGCCACCGGCCTCGATCTCCAGATCGATGTCTGTGAGGACCGTGAGCGGCCGGCCGCCGCTCATATAGGTCTGCTCGAGTCCTTTAGCGATGATCATCATGGTGCGAAAGATACTCGTCTTCGTGCTCGCCGCACTGGCCTCCGCCTGTGGTCGTGAGGAGGGGCAGCCCGACACTAGGCAGCCCTCCGCGGAGGCTCCAGCTACAGATACGTCTGCGCCGGCCGTGCTGTTTCTGGGCACCAGCCTGACCGCCGGGATGGGCCTGGCGGCGGATGAGGCTTACCCGGCGCTCATCCAGGCGAAGATAGACTCGGCGGGGCTGGACTTCCGGGTGGTCAACGCCGGGGTGAGCGGCGAGACCTCGGCGGGGGGCTTAGGGCGGATCGACTGGCTGCTGCGGCAGCCGGTGGCGGTCCTGGTGCTGGAGCTGGGGGCCAACGACATGCTGCGCGGCCAGGACATCCCGGCGATGCGGGCGAACCTGCAGGAGATCATCGACCGGACACGGGCGGCGCACCCGGAGGCGCGGATCGTGATCGCCGGGATGCTGGCGGCGCCCAATCTCGGCGAGCCGTATGTCGATGAGTTCGAGGCTGCCTTCGTAGAGCTGGCCGAGGCGAACGGGGCCGCGCTCATCCCGTTCCTGCTGGACGGAGTGGCGGGGATCCCGGAGCTCAACCAGCCGGACGGTAATCATCCGACCGCGGAGGGGCAGGCGATCGTGGCGGAGAACGTTTGGGCTGTCCTGGGTCCGGTACTACGCGAGCTCGATTCCCGGGGCTAGCCTTCGGGTCAGGTCTCAGCCGTGAGTCGCTCGAGCGCCCGCTGCGCCGCCTCCCAGGTCGGCCGCAGTTCGGGGTCGCAGTCCTTCCACAGCTCTACCACACGGGCGTAGGCCCTCATCGCCTGCTGGCGCTCGCCGCGCTCCTCGTGCAGCTGGGCGCGGGCGAAGGCGGCGCGCCCGTCGAACGCCCAGTTGCCGTCGAAAGTCTTGAGGATGCCTAGCGCCTCCACTTCGTCACCGGTCTCGAGCAAGCTTTCGGCGAGGGCGAAGCGGTAGAACGAGTGCGGCGTCCCGACGGCCGCGCCGTCCAGCCCCGCGAGCGCCTCGCGGAACGCCGCTGCGGCCTCCCTGTGCTCGCCGCGCCGGGCGGCCAGTAGCCCCTGCAGCGCGTGGCCTGCGCTCTCGGCCTGTCGGGCCTGGAGCGAATCACCCGCCGCGCGCAAGCTGTCGGCCAGGAAAGCGCAGGTGTCCAGCTCGGCGGCAAGACCTTCGACGTCGTCGGCCAGCAGGTAGTGCCACCCCACGAGCGAGTGGAGAGACGGATAGCGGCGTATCGGAAAATCCTGGCTTGCTAAATGCGCCGCCGATTGTGCGGCGCGCTCCTCGCCACCCAGGCCGAGTACGTGCCACATCACCCAGGTCGTCAGGGAACTCTGGTTGCCGGGCACGAGCCGCTCGGCATCCTTGTAGGCCTGCTCCGCAGCGGCCAGGCGCCCACGCCACAACTCGATGTCACCCAAGTAGTTGACGAGGCCGCTGAACCGGTCGGCGACTGGGTAGCGTGGGGCCGCCAACTCACTCGCCACCCGGGCGGCCAAAGGCGCCTGGCGCGGGCCGCCCCGCAGCATGATCAGCGCATTCTGCAGTACGTCCCATTCCTGGTCGGCCAGCGAACGCAGGGTGGCCAGGGAATCCTCGGACGAACCGCGCACGAGGTTCCGGCTAATCTTTACCGCTAGCGCCCAATTGCTCGTTGAGTCGTAAGCGAGGTAGAGACGCGCGCAGCGGTCGAAGCGTTCCAGCTCGCCGAGACTGAGCGAGTATTCGAGCGGGTGGAGAACCGCCGGCAGGTACGACGAGTCGAGGGCGATGGCACGTTCGAACGGTGCTAGATTGTCGCGCTTCGAGATGCCGACGCGATATCCGATGTGATAGTAGGCGTCGCCCAGCAGGTACCAGGCCTCCGGATCGTCGGGATAACTCTCGGTCAGCTCCTGTGCCCGTTCGATCGCCTCGGTCAGCTGCTGGTCCAATAGGTAGCTTACCTCCACCAAGGCACGTTCTCTTGACGGCAGGGCGTGGGCCATACGGACGGCGCGGGCCTGCGCGGCCATCGATGTCGGGTGTCCAATATGATGTAGCCAGCCGTAGGCGTGTGAGAGACCATGGGCGGCGAGTGCGAAAGTCGAGTCGGCGTCTAGGGCACGCTGAAAGGCCTCGATCGCCCGATCCAACTGCACACGGCGCAGAGCCTGCTCACCCTCCAGGTATGCGCGGACTGCCTCGAGCGAGTGAACAGATAGCGCACGGGCCGAGGCACGGAGGCCCTCTTCCTCGCCGAGCTCGCGCAACAACTGGACGCTGAGCCCGTCCACTAGTGCGATGATGCTGTCGGGCGAAGCGGCGAGGCTGGAAGAGCCCAGCGTTTCGCCGCTCGTCGCCGAGTGCAGCGAGGCGTCGATCCGAACCTGACTGCCGAGTTGGACGATCTGGCCGCTGATGGCCCAGCGTGCGCCGAGGCCGTGAGCGACGGCGAGCGCTTCCCCTTCCGTCGCCTCCCTCTCACCGATGCGGCTGCGCCAGCGACTGAGGACCGTGCGCGTGTCGATGGTGTGCAAGTCGGCGACATCGTCGAGATTGGTGCTCAGCACATCCATCAATCCTTCACGCCACAATTCGAGCTCGGGTTCGCTCGTATGGAACGGAAGGACAGCCAGCGACTTGAGCGATGGGTCGACCACCGGCGGCGCGTCGTCCCGGTCGAGCAATGTGATGACCGAACCGACGATTACCAGCACGACGGCCACGGCGGCGGCGCCGAGCAGCGCGCGCGACCACATCGAGCGCGGGCGCGGCTCAGCCGCTGCCTTCGCTGTTTGTGCTTCGGGCTCCGCCGCCGGAGCGGCGAACGTTGCGCCCTCGATGATCGCCGTGGCGACGACAACGGTGAACCCGATGAGCAGCAGAACGATGGCGGCCGGAAAGAACCAGGCTGGCAGCGCCAGCTTGTCGATGAAGACGTCGGTGATCTCGAGAATCAGCCAAGAAGCGCCGAGGTAGATCGCCAACACCTGGAGCAGCCTGCGCTGGCGGAACCAGCGGAGCAGGCGATCGAAGCCTTCCCCTTCGGTCGGCACTGGGCGAGCCTCCTGTGGTGGGCTGAGGCGAGCGGCGCCGCGGCAGGGCGCCGTACTCCCGGGGGGGAATCTAGGACCGGGCGCTCGGCTCGATCAAGCCGGACGGCCACGAAAGCGTAGGTGCGCGACCGGCGGATACCTTTGGGGATCGGGGCCTGGAAGGGGCCCGCGGTGGGGGAGGCTGGGGCCAGTCCTCCCCCCGCCGCGTTGCTGCTCAGACCGGCGCAAGCAGCGCTGGTCTGCATCGGAATCAGGTGACGCGGACCAGCTTCATCATCCCGTGGACGAAGTGTGGCTTGCCGTCCTTGGTGTCGGGTAGGAAGCAGATGAGGGCGTAGTCGCCCGGCTCGACGTCGAGGTCGAAGAAAGCGTGAGCGCCGGGATCGAGGTCGACCACGCCGCCCAACATGTTACCCGGTGGCGGGCCCTCCATCTTCTCGACCCAGGCCACGAAGTCCTCCGGCGTCTTGCCCGACACGAGCTTGACGACCACCACCTCGTGGCCCTGTCCACCTTCGTTCTCGACGCGGATCGTGTGGGGGCCCGGCGTGAGCGGCTCGGAGAGCACGAACCCATAGTCGGTGAGGGTCATGACGAGATCGGCGGTCGGGTCGACGGTGTTGGTGGGTAGCGATCCGGTGACATCGAACTCGGCGGCCATCCCCTTGGCGATGTGCAGCACGCCGTCCGGGCTGGGGATCCAGCAGACGATGGCGTAGTGTCCGGGTTCGAGGATCGAGGTGGCCGTAACCGTATGACCCGGGTCGGCGGCGTTGGGTCCGCCGACGTACGACACCCACCTCGGCTGCGGCTCGCCGGGCGCCAGCGCCAGGAAGTCGGCAAGGCTCTTCCCTGCGCCCAGCTTGACCAGTTGTGCGTGATGCGCCTCGCTGCCCTGGTTGACCATGGCGAGCGTGGTGAGCCCGGCTGGGATCTCGGCCGGGACCTGATAGGCGAAGTCGGTGGCTACTATCGTCACCACGTTGGGTGCCGCCGCGGCCAACGACATCTCACTTTGAGGGGCTTCCTCCGGCCGGCAGGCGCCAACGGCGAGCAGGGCGCCGGCCGAGGCCAGCAGGGTCAACTTCCGGGTTATTCCGTTCATGAACGAACCTCCGGCCGGTGTGGACCGGCGCATTGGGGCTAATCGCAGGCGGCCGTCAGCGCGTGACGGCGCACGAAGCGCCATTTGCCGGTCAGTCTGCCCGGCGTTGTGGCCCCAAAATGAAGGACTCCCGGCCTCGGACTGCCGGGAGCGCTGGAGCCGAGCCGACGAACCGGCAGATCTGGCGCCCTTCGAGAAACGAACGCAGTGGGTGCCCAGGTTCCCGGTGGGTCGAGAGGGCGGGGGAAACTCGTGTCGGCGGGCGGAGCCGGGCTCGAAGTCCGGTCGCCGGCCCGGGACGGCGACAACACGCGGACTACGTTAGAGGTATATATTGCTGCAGGAGAAGCACCACTCTTCACCAAGATAGGCGTGATGAAGAGCCAACCCCGGCTGGAACTGCTGCTGGTCATCCCGCTGCTTGTATGGGGCTGCGCGTCGTCCTCGGAGCCCGACAACGCTGCGCCGTCCGTATCGATCGCGGCGCCGCTGGCCGGGTCGACCTTCTCGCGCGGTGACACGGTGACGGTCGAGGTGACGGCGTCGGATCCCGATGGTGTCGTCGTCGCCGTGTGGCTCTACGCCGACAACAGCCATCTAGGTGTCGATTCGACGAGCCCGTATCTGTTCCGCTGGGATACGCGGGGCGAGGATCTCGGCCGGCGTGTGCTGAAGGCGGTGGCAGCGGACGATGACGGTTGGCGGTCTGATCGGGACGTGGGCGTGCGGATACGCTGGGGCGGCCTGCCACCGGAGCAGCTGGAGGATGGTTGGGAGACCTCGACGGCGGACGACGAGGGCGTCGACGCGGAGCGGCTCGCCACGATGGTGGACGAGATATACGCCGGCGGCTATGAGTTCATGCACGCCCTGCTGGTGGCGCGGGACGGGAAGCTCGTGCTCGAGGAGTACTTCGGGGACTTCGACAGAAACACTTTGCAGCACGTGCAGTCGACGACGAAGAGCTTCACCTCAGCACTGGTGGGGATAGCCATCGATCGTGGTGAGATCGGCGGTGTCACCGACCCGATGGTCGATTGCCTGCCGGAATACGCCCATCTGTTCGATGGTGGCCGGGAACGGATAACGATCCAGCACTGCCTGATGATGGCGGCCGGACTCGAGTGGAACGAGATCTCGACTCCGACGTACGATCCGAACAACGACAACATCAGGGGCCACGTGGTTGCCGACTACGTGGCCTACGTACTCGGCAAGCCGCTGGTGGAGGAGCCGGGCACCGTTTGGTACTACAACAGCGGCTGCCCGCTGACGCTGGGAGCGATCTTGAGGAGCGCGACCGGCATGCCGGCGGATGATTACGCGGAGGAATATCTGTTCGGTCCGCTCGGCATCGCGCCGGTCGTGTGGCCGAGCATAAACAACGGGAAGCATGTGGGGACGCACGGCTCGCTGTACGTGCGCGGGCGTGACATGGCGAAATTCGGGCAGCTCTTCCTTCAGGATGGAGTCTGGGACGGCGAGCAGGTCATCTCGACGGAATGGGTGGCGGAATCGACCCGACCGCGTTTGACGGTCTCGGGCGACGTGCGGTATGGATATCAGTGGTGGTTCGAAGAGATGAGCGGTAATGACGTGCCCTATACCTCTGGCTACGGGGGACAGCACATATTCGT
>JASFTY010000029.1:0-15638 GCA_050050535.1 Gemmatimonadales bacterium
AGCAGCCGCTCTCTCTCCGCCAGACCGTCACGGAGCTCGAAGGCTCGCGTCGCGTAGTGCGCCGCCTCGGCCCGGCGGCCCAGGTTACCGCTGTACGTGGCCGCCGCCCGATAGGCGCCGGCGAACGTCGAGTCGAGACGAATCGCCTGGGTCGCCAGCTCCAGCGCGCGTCCGAACTCGTAGCGGTTGTTGGCGTCCGAAGCCTGGGCATAGATCTTGAGTGCTTCCAGCGAGCTCGTCGTGACCTGCGGCAGCGGGTCGCTCTCCCGGACCGCGCCTCGCTGCTCGCCTAGGCGGCGCCGGAGCTCGTGCGATAGCTTCTCCACGCCCTCCAGCAACCGATCCTCACTCGCCACACTTCGCGCGGCAATGATCTCCTCACCCGAGCCCGGCTGGACGACCCGGGCGCTGAAGACGTACTGCCCGCCGAGTCTACTCACTGTCAAGGCGAGCACGGCCGCCAGGCCCTCGCGTTCCGCGACCTCGAGCGCGACCGCCCGATCGAGGCGCGTCGTGTCGGGCCGCCCCATGCGCTGCAACACCGGCATCAGCTGTTCGCGGCTATAGACGTTTACATACCGCGACTGCTGCAGGTCGACCGTCAGCGCCTCGCGAGCCGCCAGCGCCACGTCCCGGTCGTCCGGAGCCGCCTCGAATTCCGGCACCACCAACCAGGCCCGCTCCTCGAAGGCATCGCCTGCGGTGCCGCGCGATTCCGTGACCCGGCCGGCGCCGCGCACCACGACAAAGGCGCTCGCAGCGCCGACGATCGCCAGCGCCCCCACTACTGCCAGCACGGCCATCGGCAGTGTCAGGTATCGGGTAAGGAAGCTGGCGCCGACCGGTTCAGCGCTTGGGGGTGCCGCGACGCGCTCGCGCTCTGTGAGATCCGTTTCGGGCTCGACAGTTGACGGCTTCGGCGTCCGCGGTGACTCCGCCGCCGCACCAAGTTCCGCGCCGCCCACGGCCGCTGGCTCCCGCTCCTCCCGCACAAACGCCGTCGCCAGTACCAGCGGCAGGCCGACGAGTAACAGGAGGATCTCCGTGGGGTAGACCCACTCGGGGAGCAGGTAGCGGTCGATGACCTGGTCGGAGGCCTCGAGCACCGCCCACGACGCGCCCAGGTAGATGGTCATCACCTGCCAGAGCGAGCGGCGGTGGATCTCGACGATGAACCGCTTCAGACGCGACATGGCTCCTCGCGCGCAACAGAGGCGCCGGGCGAATTGCCGCCCTGGCCCAGCGATGAGCGGTGTGTTCCAGCAAAATGGCGGCCGGGCTGCCACGCAGCAACACGGTCATGCGCGCGCCGGGGAAGACCCTACGATTCGACGTAGGTCCTGGGAAGCAGAGGGCTCATCCCGATGGCGACTTTGTACACCGAGCTTCCGGCCCGCGCCGCGACCTCGCCGATCGACAGCTCCTCACCACCCTGCCTGCCGAACAGCACGACCTCGTCACCGATCTGAATATCGGTCGCGCCCGTCACATCGACTGTGCTGTGGTTCGCCGTCACCGCGGCGATCAGCGGCCAGCGCCGACCCCTGATAAGAACCTCGGCGTCCTCGACCCCTTGCGGTGGGCAGCCGTCGGAGTAACCGAGGGGGAGCGTCGCGACGAGCGTCTCGCGCTCGGCGGTGAACAGCCTGTGATAAGAGACCGAATCACCCGGTCGCAGTCGTTTCACATAGATCACTCGGGTCTTCACCGACATCACCGGCTTGAGATCCATGTTCGCGAGCGGCTCCAATCCGTAGATGGCGTTGCCCGGTCTCACCATGTCGAGGAACGAGTCGGGGAAGTTCGCGATCGGCAGACTGCTGGCGGCATGTCGCACTCCGACCGAGATACCCTTAGCCGCGGCATCGTCGCATATCTGGATGAGGCGATCGAGCTGAACGGGGTCGAAGTCCGGCTCTTCGGTCAGGGTGGTGAAGATCCCTTCGATGGCGATATCCGGCAGCGACGCGATCCTATCTATATAGGAGAGCGCTTCGTTGTAAGGCACCCCGACGCGCCCCAAGCCGGTATCCACCTTGATGTGGACCCTGGCCCGCTTCCTCTGAGCCCGCGCCGCCTGCGCCAGCATCTCGACCGTCTCGGAGTAGACGGATTGTGATACATCGAGTCGGACCAACTGATCGGCCTCGTCCCGGGAGAACGGCCCGAAGTTCAGGATGGTGCCTCCTATTCCGGCTTCCCGCAGCGCGACCGCCTCGGTGACCTTTCCGACGGCGAAGTGTCTGACGTTCTGCCGCTCGAGGAAGCTGGCGATCCCCACGAGCCCGTGCCCGTACGCGTTCGCCTTGATCACGGCCATCACCGGCCGGTTGCTCACCCTGCGGCGGATCTCCGACAGGTTCCCGGCGAGGTTGCCGAGGTCGATCTCGACCCACGGGTCGAAGCCCTGGCTCGCGGCCTCGGGCTCCCTGGTCATGGCACCCTCTATTTTTCTGCGCACGGCGAGCGCCAGCGGTGCCGTGCCAGCCATGGTCAAGAACCTCCGGCGACTAACGTTGATCATCTCGCCTTCTCCGTTCTCTTCGATATCACGATGACGATGTCAAACAGCGAATCGCTCGCACCCGGCGGCAGCTCCACAGTCCAGTTCGAGAAAAGCACCGGACTGCGGACGCGGCAGCCCAGCTCTCTCAGCCAGAGGGCAACAACCTGGTTCGAGTTGTGCAGGGCCCAATAGGCGCTCGCGTGATGCACGAACTCGAGATCGTAAGCCGCATTGTAGATCCGCGTCTCGAGGTTCGCCTCGTAGATGGAATCGAGGCGAAAACGCAGCGTGTCGATCCGTCCGGCGTCGACGGGCACTTCGTACAGGCCCTCTACCCGGACACCCACCTGTCGGCGGACCGACGACGCCGCCGGCGGCCCCCGCAACTCGCGGCGCCCCAGCCCTGCCCTTGTCGGCCACAGTATTGCAGCGGAAGCCTCCGAGACACCGGTCTCGACCTGCGCGTAGTACCGCCAGTCACCGTACGAGTAGCGCACGAGCCCGCCGTCACGACCCGGAAGCACGAGGCTCGCATGGCGGCCATGATCGAGAAGGAAGACGGATCGCGGCTCGTTCGGCGTCGGCGGTGGGATGATCGCGGTCGTGCAACCATGGAGCAGCACCCCGATCAACACTGACCAGCTCCGGCGGCGCACGCTCATGGCTCGGCGACCGCGGCCAAAGACTCGCCGCGCCACAAGTGTGATCTCGAGTCGATGAGAAGGAAGCGAACCGGCCACATCGTGACCACCGCGGGTACTCGGAGTAAGTCGGGTTCCTTGCCTGGACCTTAAGCTGGGCCCCGCGGAGAACGCCTGCAAGCCGCCACGAAACCGGCCAGCGGGGCGGGGCAAGCCGCTGCGGAGTCAGCGAGATAGGCCGCGAGAAGACCGCCGTCTTGCGCGCCGCTACCTACTCGGCGTTGAGCGCCTCCACCGGATTCACCTGCAGCGCCTTGCGGGCCGGAATCCAAATGGCCAACAGAGCGATCAGAACCATGAGCAGGGCCGCCGTCAGGAAAGTGATCGGGTCGGTGGCCGACAGCTCGTACAGCAGTCCCGAGAGAACCCGGGTGGCCGCCAGGCCGCCGGTCAGGCCGAGCACCAGGCCGAGGCCGGTGAGCATGGCGCCCTGGCCCATGACCAGGGCGTAGATATCTCTGTCCTGAGCACCGAGCGCGACCCGGAGACCGATCTCGGGGACACGTTGCGAGACGGCGTAGCCCACCACCCCGGCCACCCCGACGGCGGAGAGCAGCACCGCCACCGCCCCGAATATCAGGAGCAGGACGGTCCGGAAGCGGGGTCCGGCCACGCTAAGGGAAACGATGCTCTCCATGGTCGAGACCGCACTGATCGACAGGTTCTCGTCCACCTGCCAGACGGCGGCCCGGACCGACCCCGCTATGTCCGCCGGGTCCCGCCCGGTCCGCAGGGCCAGGTACATACTCCACCTTCGTCCCGGATCGAGCTCTTGTGCGTGCGGGATGTAGATGGCCGGCACCGGCGGCGCGGCGAGGCCGACCTGCCGGACGTTCTCGACCACGCCGACCAGTTCACGGGAGACGTTGTCCAGCCAGTCCCGAGTCTCATAGAGGGTGGCGCGCTTCCCCAACCCGAACCACCGCGACGTCTCACCGGCGAGGCCCAGACCCGCCATCGCTTCGTTAATGATCGCCACCGGGGGACCGGTCTCGTCGTCCTGTGCGGTGAAGCCGCGACCCCGAACCACGCTTACGCCCATGGCGCGGAAGTAGTCCGGGCTCACCACCCGAACCTCCGCGCACCTCGGGCCATCGTAGTCCACCAGCTCGTCATTCGTGGGAAGCGGACGGTCGTCGGGCCAGACGAACTCGCAGTTCTGCGCCGGTGTCATGGGGAGGATGTTCACGGCTCCAGCGACGCTGACGCCGGGGAGCGAGCCCAGCCGCTCGAGGATACCCTGGTAGAGGCGGCCAATCTCAGAGTGCTCCGCGTAGTCCCCGGCCCGGGGAGCGAGGTTGAGGGTGAGGACGTTCTCAGCCTGAAAGCCGGGGTCGACCTGGTGCACTTTCCAGAAACTCTTCAGCAGGAGCCCGGCGCCGGCCAACAGGACTAGGGACAGGGCGATCTCCGCCACCACCAGGCAACTGCGCAGACGCTGGCTCACCCTATCGCCGGTACTGCTCCGACCGCCGACCTGAAGCGCGGCGGAAAGGTCTGATCTCACGGCCTGGTAGGCGGCGCTCAGCCCGAAGATGAGTCCGGTGAGCAGCGAGACGCCCAAAGCGAACAGCAGAACCGTCCAGTCGATTCGGACCGCCGCGATCCGCGGGAGGTCGGCACCGCCCAGAGCCAGCAGGGCATCCATGCCCAGCCAGGCCAGAGCGAGACCCACCGTCCCGCTAAGCACGAAGAGCAGACAGAACTCGGTGAGCAGCTGCCGGACGATGCGGCCGTTACCGGCCCCCAGAGCAGCCCGCAGTGCGACCTCGCGACCCCGCACCACGGTCCGCGTCAGGTACAGATTCGCCACGTTGGCGCAGGCGATGAGCAGCACGAGACCGACGGCTCCCAGCAGGATGAGCACCGCGGGGCGCACGCCGCCCACCGTCCACTCCTTCACCCTCATCAGCGCGACGGCCTCGCCGGCGTGGGCCTCGGGAAACTCCTCCGCCAGGCGCAGCCAGATGCGATCCAGGTCCGCCTGAGCCTGCTCCAACGAGATCCCTTCCGCCAGCCTGCCGATCGCCCTCCAGCTGTGATTGATCCGGGCGAGCTGCATCGCGTCCCAGGCCGGGGGCCGCGACCGCCAGAGCACGGGATCGTGGAACGGGTCCTCGAATCCCGCCGGCGCCACTCCGACGACGGTGTAGCGCTCGCCGTCCAGGTCCAGGGTCCGTCCGAGGACGCCGCGATCACCACCGAACCGGCTCTGCCAGAAGCCGTAGCTCAGAACCACCACCGGCTCGTGACCCAACTCCTCCTCCTCCGGCAGGAAGAAGCGACCGAGCGCCGGCTGCGTGCCGAGGATCTGGAAGAAGCCGGCGGAGACCGAACTGCCGTTGACCCGGGTCGGCTCGCTGGCACCGTAGAGGATCGGAGTCCAGGATCGGAAGGCGGAGATCTGCGAGAAGCTCGCGTTGTCGGTCCGCATGTCCTCGATCTCCGGGTAGGCGAGCCAGCTGTGCCGTGGAACGAGCTGTCCCTGCCGCAGACTCAGGATGTGCACGACCCGCTCGGGTTCGGCATAGGGCAGTGGCCTCAGCAGCACCCCATTCACCACGCTGAAAATCGCCGTGTTGGCCCCGATCCCCAGCGCCAACGAGATGACAGCAACCAGGGCGAATCCGGGGTTCTTGCGCAGCTGACGGAGACCGTAGCGCAGATCCTGCCAGACGCCGTTCATGGGGACACCTCCTCGTTTGCCCTCGACCACCACCTAGGCAGATCACGGGCCAGCCAGGGCCGCAGCGCAGCGCCACGCAACGGCAGGCGGCCTAACCGCAAGGCAATGGGTCACTTACAGGACCAGGGGGGCAACCGCTCTTCTGAAGTCGCGTCCGAAGTCGTGCCCCGGGTCACCGGGAAGAGGTTCCGGATCCGGACAGCGGCGCGCCGCAACCGAACACCGGCAGGGCTCTTCGATTCGACAGCTAGACGGCCTGCGAGACCGCGTTCGCCCCGTCCTCGAGGCGATCGACGAGCACCGTCGCGGTAAGCGTCCCGGTAACGTTCGTCGCGGTGCGTGCCATATCGGGGATCCGGTCCACGCCGAGCAGCACGGCCAATCCGTCCAGCGGAATCCCCACGGTCCCCAGCGCCGGGGCGAGGCTCAGGACACTGCCGCCCGGAATGCTCGGAACGGTAAAGGAAACGATGACCGTCGCCAGGACGGCGCCGCCGATTCCGGAGATCGCCAGCGAAATTCCGAACAGCCAGGCGAGGAAGACGAGGCCGGCACCCTGGAAGACGGCGCTGCCGGCGCGGCCCAGGCCGGCGCCCAGCGGGATGACGAAACCCGACACCGTGCTCGACACACGCAGCTCGTCATCCGCCGCCTCGAGCATCGCCGGCACGGTGGCCGGCGACGAGACGGTTGCCGCCGCTATGACCTGCGGGCTCACGCACCCTTTGAGGAACCTCGCCACCGACCGGCGGGCGAGGAACCGAACGGCCGGTACGTAGACCAGCGCGACGAACACGGCGAGTGCCACGAGCACGGCGACGACGAACGCGATGAGGCTCTGCAGCATCGCCCACCCGGCACGCGCGGTGACCGGCGCGGCCAGCGCGAATATGCCGACCGGTGCGATCCACAGGATCCAGTGGGTAAGCTTGATGAGCGCCGCGGCGATCGCCTTGGCCAACCCGAGCAGACGATCGCGCTGCTCCCCGGGCAGCGTTCCGGCGGCCGCGGCGAACATCACGACGAACACGATGAGTGGCAGCAACGCACCCTCGGCAGCGGCCTGAAACGGGTTGCTCGGTATGAGACTCAGCAGGAAGTCGATCGGGCCCGGAAGCGCCGGCGCTTCGACCGCCTGCACCGTTATCGCCTGCGCAGCCGCGTCGCTCGCCAGTGGCAGGAGAGCGCGCATCACACCCATCCCCAGCAGGACCCCCACGACGCTCGTGACCGCGAAGAACCCCATCGCCGCCCCGCCCATCCTGCCCAGCCGCCTCAGATCACCCAGCGACGAGACACCCACAAAAATGACGGCCGCCACCAGCGGGATGACGACCATCTTCAGCAAATCGACGAAAGCGGTCCCGATCGGTTCGACGCCTTCGGCAAGACCGACCAGCAGAGGAGCCTCAGTGACCGCGGCGGCGAGGCCCAGCAGCAGGCCAGCTACCAGGCCGAGCGCGATCGCCAGCTGGAGTCTTACCGGCACGGCGGCCGACGGACGCTAGAGTATCTCGCGCGGAATCTCCAGCGAGCAAGCTACCGGTTCGCCCGTCTGGTCCTCGCAGGAATCGCTCCGTGTGAAGTCCCTCGTCACACCGTCTACGTCGATTTCAAGGGTTATCTGCCCGCTCTGCACGGTCCCCTCGGCCGAGGCTCCGATCGGGTTGCCCGCCGGGATCAGATACACGACCTCCCAGCCCTCGGGTGGATTGTCGACGGTCCTTGCCGCCCTCAGGTCGTCATAGAAGGTGACCTCCGTGATCGAGCCCAGGCTGGTGTTGGTCAGGGAATACGTCACTTCGTAGAAGTCGGGGATATTTAGGTCCGTCGAGCACCCGACCACCGCCAACAGCAGCGGCAGGCCCGCAAGAACGCGAAAACGCGGCCTCTTCGTGAGAGGATGGCTCCCCATGTCGCTCAACTCCTCAGGTTCTGCACGGTGGATGTGTGTTCGAGCGATAAGCTACGACGCCGGGCGGCCGCAGTCGAGTGCCCGCGCATTGGCAGGCTTCAGCCGCGGCGCTATGCCAAACTGGCGCGACAGCGCACCCGCTGACATCAACGCGCGAGTGCCGAAACGGGGTCCTAGGTCTCGTCTACGGTTGTGACAGCGACCGCACCCGATTCGTTAAGCCGGGCGCCCTTGGGGGCGCTATCGGACAATTAGTCCCCCGCCTTACCCCGTCGCGACGCGGCCACCGCGCATCCGCACCAAGCCCAGGCGATGGCACACACCTTGCCCTTAATTGAGAGTGAATGAACGGGCCCGGCAAGCTCTCAGAGCCGGCCACGGCCCACCTGTCACCGACGATTCGCAGGCGGAGTCTCGAGAGGGGCACGCCCAGAAGGGAGTCAAGACAGATGCTGACCGCGTTGTTAATCGCAATGGTCATTCTCGTCCCGCCGCTCGTATGGGTGTGGCGGTCCTACGAAGAGCCGAGCTAGAGCACGAGCACTGGCATCGGAATCGAACGAGAGGGGGCACCGACGATCGGTGCCCCCTGTCTCTCTTGGGGTTGCCCGGGCCGGTGCCCGGTCGCCCACTCCAGGACCGCCAGCCCTTCACTGCGATCCCGGCAGGAAGTCCTCCACCACCCACAGCTCCGCGGCAGACGATCCTGCGACGAAGGCCAACCGGCGGCCGTCGGGGTGAAGGCGCTGCTGTCCGATCGCCGCTTCCATCTGTTCCATGTCCCGGTGCGTCGCGCACGTGGCCGAACAGCTCCGACTCTAGTGGCGTCTCGGACAGCGCCGTGTAGTTGACGGGCAGAAAAGGCTCGGCCGCGTTCGCCGAATTGACGTGGATGGCCCGGGCTACCAGCTCTTTGGTCGTCCAGACTCTAGGCCTGCGCCTCGTCCTCTACGGTCCGGCGCGCACGCCCCGGGCGCCCCGGCCCTCGAATACACGGCGCAACACCGCATCTAGCCGGCATCCGGATGTCGGAGAGAACCAGATCAGGAGGCTGCTCGGCTATACTGGCCAGCGCCTCCTCGGCGCTGCCGGCGCTCTCCGGCTCCACGCCCAGGTGGCTCAGCGCTTGCGTCAGCGAGCGCAGAACCGCCGCGCCATCGTCGACCAGAAGCACTTGTCTCAGCATCTCGTCGTTGACAACCATGGTGTCAGACCGTAGGGTGGATGCACTCTCCGAAAGGCCGAAGATGCGCGCTGTCGCCGCAACCAGATGCCTAGCTCAACCGGTTCTCAGCCTGAAGATGATCGACGCGGCTCTGTCCGCGCTCCAACGGTTTACGTACTTCCCCCAAAGCGTACAGGTTTCCCCGCATTCGACGGAGGTGTGCGATGATGAGCCCGGCCACGTCCCAGCTGCCCGCGTCCCGACGCACGGACCGACCCGACCGTGCGCCCGCCGAGCGCAGCCTCGTAGGGTTGGTGTCGGCGCTGGCGATCTCGCTACTGCTCGCGGCACCCGCATCGCCCGCTCTGGCCCAGGATGAGGTCCCGCAGGGCGGTGTCCAGCAGAGCACCCATACCATCAACCTGCAACCGGGAGCGACGTTCGAGTTCGATGTCCCGCTCTGGCGTACCGGTACGCAGGTCACCGTGGCTTTCACGCCGGCCCGGCAGTTCAGGCCGGTCACGATACAGCCCCGCCCGATACAGCCCCGCCCGATGCAGCGGCAGCGGCCCCGCTCGCTGGACACCATCGAGAGGTCGATCGAGAGCGGCGCGGCCCGGCAGGAGCAGGAAGCGAGCGCCTTCAGCTTCGAGATGCGGGTAGGCACGCGGACCATGACGCCCGATCCCGAGCTGAGCGGGTTGAGAACGTTCGTGGTGACGGTGGGAATCCTGCCGCGCGGCGCACCGACGAGTGCCCGCGGAACCCTGCGCAACGTCTCCGACCAGCCGCAGAGCGGAGAACTGCGGGTCCAGTCGGTGGACGCGTCGGCGATGAACCGGCTGACGGCCGAGCGTCAGAGAGCCGCGATTCAGGAGACGATCGAAGCGAGCGACCCCGACCTCATCTTCATTATCAACCACACTCTGCAGCGACACCTGGCCGGCTATCCGGGCGGTAAGTCGGAGGTGGAGACCCAGCTGTCGGAGATGTTCGCCGAGGCCGGTGTGTCCAACGCTTTCGTCCGCTCGGTCACTCAGAGCATGCAGCCCTTCGAGGCTCAGATACAGGCCAACGTGCGGAACCCACAACTCCGAACTCTCAGCACACGACAGCCGGTCAGCATGCCGATCGTCCAAACCGTCCGCCAAGTGCGGCCGGCCCAGGTAGAGCCCGGACAGCTGCAGTTCGCGCCGACGCTCGGCGAGGTCGAGCCGCCCGAGCCCACCCCGCAGGATAGCCTGCAGCTCTTCCGCATCTATCTCGCAGCGATCAAGTCGCACCGCTGCGCCGATGACGCCGGTTGGGAGTGGGGCTGTGACGAGGAGGAGCCGTACGTCGTCTGGTCGGCAGATTCGCCGGACTACATGCGGCGCGGTGTGACTGACAAGGCCGGGAACATGGTGCGCAACAGCGAGCGCTTCCTTACCGGCTACACCAACGTGTTCAGCGTCAGCGAAGGATCGCCCGAGCATCGACGGCCGACCTACCCGCTCATCTATATGTACCAGGTCATCGAGTCGGACCCCGGGGGACCGTCCACCGAAGACTTGATGGAAGCGATAGGTGCGGGGGTCACGACAACGCTGGCGTTCTACTTGGGGGACTTCCCGGCGATGATCGCCAGCGGCATCGAGATGCTGAAGCAGACCACTGACTATTTCGTGAAGCTGGCGGCGCGGGGCGACGACCTCTACCCGATCATGATCGCCGTGTTCGACGAGGGCAGGCTGCTGCTCCTGACCTCGGGCGACTCGCCGGGGCCGCTCGATGCCAACCTGTTCGAGAGCGCCGGTGACTACAACAAGTTCGCGATTCGTGTTCCCGTGGTTAAGAAGGGCGGGAACGATCAGTGGAGCCTCGTCTATATCATTTCGCGTGAGGCCGTTCCGCCGCCCGACGTGGCGATGGGCACCCTCTGTTCGTTCCAGGCGATGCAGGGCGCGTACTACATACGTCACCGGTCGTTCCGCGGTGAGGTCACACCCGTCGGGTCAGCGCTCGACCGACAGGACGCCACGTTCAGAATGGTGCCCGGCCTGGCCGACAGCGACTGGGTCTCGCTCGAATCGGTGAACTATCCGGGCCACTACCTGCGGCACCAGAACTTCGAGTTCCACCTGCAGCAGGCGAGCGACGACCAGCTGTTCAAGGAGGACGCGACGTTCCGGATCGTCCCGGGCCTGGCCAACGCCGACTACGTGACCTTGGAGTCCTATAACTACCCGGGGCACTACATCTACTGGAGCAGCGACTGGAAGCTCAGACTGGGCGATTTCTTCTACGACATGCCCGACTACATGAAGTGGCAGCCGGCCGCGCAGATGCAATGGCGACAGGTGGCGACCTTCAGGTTGGTCGATCCGCTGACCCAGCAGTGAGGTGTGAGCCGTATCGACTATAGACCCCTACGACTGTACCGGGTCGACCTCCGCGGCGCTTGCCGGGCCTATTCCGCTCTCAGCGCCTGATTGGGGTCGACCCGAACAGCCCGGAACACGGGCACTGTGATCGCGGCGAGTGCAAGCAAGGTCATGATGAGCGCGCCACCGGCCATGAACAGGGGGTTGAGGGGGCTGATGCCGAAGGCCAGGCTCGACGTCAGGGTTGCCGAGAGCACCGACCCGACGAGACCCATGGCCAGCCCGAGGAGGATCAAACGCAGCCCCTGACGCAAGAACAGCCGTAGGACCTTGCCGCTGTCGGCCCCCAGCGCCACCCGCACACCGACCTCATGTGTCCGCTGAGATACGTAGTACGACATCACGCCGTACGTCCCCGCGACTACCAGGATGAGCGCCGTGACGGCGAAGAGGGTGACGAGCAACGTGTAGAAGCGCCGGCGCTCGTTGGCGCTCGTCACAACGTCATCCATGGTGCGAACCCCGGAGAACGGTATCTGGCTGTCGATCTCGCGCACGGCCTGTCGTAGAGCCGGCACCAGCGCCTGCGGATCACCGGAGGCTCGTACGACCAATCGCGTGTACGCCCAGAGCTGGGTGCCAAGTGGGAAGTACATCTCGGGGAGCGGTGGGTATTCGAGGCCCCACTGGCGGACGTCGGCGACCACGCCGACGACGGTAGCGATCCACGCTGGGGGGTCGCTGTTGTGGCGAACCCGCTTGCCCAGCGCACTCTCGCCGGGCCAATAGCGGTCGACGAAAGCCTGATTGACCAATGCAATCCGGTCGGTGGCGACGTCCGCGCGCGCCACATCGCGCGCCTCCAGCTTTCTCCCCGATAGCAGGGCGATACCCATCGCATCGAAATATTCGGGACTGACGTACGAGAACTCGACCAGCGGCCGCCGTGCTTGCGGATCGTACGTCTCTCCATCCACGAGCACCCAGCCGTTGTTTCCTCCCACCAGAGGTAGCTTGTTCGTCGCCGCACCGTGCTCGACTCCCGGCAGACCTTGAATGCGCTCGAGCAAGCGGTTCCAGAAGGCGACTCGCCCTTCAATCTCTTCGTATCGTGGCCCGTTGAGCGGGATGCCGGCGACCAGCACGTGCTCGGTAGCGAATCCCTGGGGAATCTCCAGCACTTCCAGGTAGCTGACGATGAGGAGGGCCGCACCGTTCGCCAGAACGCACGCGATGGCGAGCTGACCCGTTACCAGCATCCCGAGCAGACGATTTCGGGTGTGTCCGCCCGCCTGGCTCCCTCGCCCTTCCTTCAAAGCCCCTACCAGGTCGGTTCGGGACGCGAACAGCGCCGGCGCCAGGCCGAAAGCCATACCAGTTATCAGCGTCACAAACAGTGAAAAGAGCAGCACCCAGCCGTCGATCGCTATGCCGTCGACCCTGGGTATACTGAGAGGAATTAGGTCCTTGATAGCCCCCATCGTCCCCAAGGCGATGAGCACGCCCGCCACACCGCCCATCGCCGACAACACCATACTCTCGGTCAGCAGTTGCCGGATCAGGCGCGGGCGCGCCGCGCCCATCGAGGCTCTGATCGCCAGCTCGCTCGTACGCGTCGTGCCTCGCGCCAGCAGCATGCTGGCCACGTTCGCACAAGCGATCAGCAGCACGAGCCCCACTATTCCCAGGAGCATCACGAGAAAGTTGCGCACGCCACCCAGGGCCCGCCGCATCAGCGGGTCGATCCACACCTGGACCTGGGCATTCGTATTTGGATAGGCCTCGGCGAGGCCGGCGGCGATCGTCCGCAGATCGGCCTCCGCCTGCGCGACCGTGACACCGTCCTGCAGCCGGCCGAGCGCGGCGAAACTGTGCCAGCCCCGCAGACTGTCGGCCCGCACGAGTACGAGGGGCGTCCAGACCTCCGGCTCATCGGACATCGAGCTCCACGGCTTCGGGAATTCGTACTCCGGCGGCATGACACCGATCACGGCGGAGCTCTCACCGTTCACCGTGATGCGCTTCCCGATGATGTCCGGGGTCGCACCGTGCTGGCGCCTCCACAACGCATCGCTGAGGATCACCACCCGGTGGTTCCCATCGATCTCCTCATCGTCGCTGAACAGCCGTCCCATGCTCGGCTGCACGCCAAGCGCCCGCAACACGCTGGCCGTGCACCGCACCCCAAAGACTCGAGCCGCTCCCTCCTCTCCAGCCAGATTGACCCAGTCGAACCGGTAGATTCCCAGCTCCTTCAAGGAGCTGTTCTGTTCCCGCATATCGAAGTAGTCGGGAGAGGCGAACGGCTGATACGCCCTGTGGTCCGTGGGTGTCTCCCATACCGCCACCACCCGGTCCGGCTCCGGGTAGGCGAGCGACCGCAGAATCAGGCCTTTCATCACGCTGAAGATCGCCACGTTGGCGCCGATCCCAATCGCGAGCGTGACCACGATCAGCAGCGTGAATCCCGGGCGTCGAGTTAGTTGGCGGAGTGCGAAGCGGAGATCGTGGGCGAGCTCATCCAATGGGTCCCCCTTGGCGTCTTGTGGCCTAATGGTTGGACCCCTCCGCCGGTGAAAAGGTTGTCAGGGCTGGCTCGCGCCTAGAACGCCGTCACTCGCTGCTGCCATCGCTGACGACAGATTCCAGGACGCGGCGGATGAACCCGTCCGTCGCCCGCCCATTGATCCAGCGCGCCACAACCACCAGATCGTACTCGGGGATCGCGCACACCAGGTTCGTCCCGGCGCCCAGGTGGCAAAACGTCGACTCGGGCGCGCCGGGTGACATCCGCTGATCTGTGTTGAGGAACCAGTTCATGAACCCGTAGCCGGGGTTGGCCGGGCCGGGGGTCAGCGCCAGCTCGACCCACTCATCCGACAGGATCTGCCGGTCCTTCCAGCGGCCGCGCCGCAGCGTCAGCAGGCCGAAGCGCGCCTGGTCCCTGGCGCTGATCCACATCCCGCCGCCCCAGTGGCCGCCGCCCGAGACCGACTGCACCTTGAGCCCGTCGATCAGCACCCACGAGTTGTCGTAGCCGTGCCAGCGCCACGTGTTCGACGCACCGATCGGATCCATCACGTACTCTCTCAGAACCTGGGGCAGCGGTCGCCGCCACACGTGCAGCGCCGCCAACGCCAGAAGGTTCACACGCACGTCGTTGTACTTGTAGACGGTGCCGGGCTCGTACCGCTCGCGCGTCAGCCACTCGCTGGGCGCGACGTCACGCGGCGGCCGATCGGCCCAGTCCGGCTTGCCCCACAACGTGCCCTCCCAATCGCTCGTCTGCCTGAGCAGATGGTCCCAGGTGATCTTCGAGTTGTGCTCCGAGTCGAAGTGGTCGCTCGGCACATAACGCTGCACCCGGTCGTTTACGTCGCGGATCATCCCCCGGTCCCAGGCGAGCCCGACGGTCGTCGAGAGGAAGCTCTTGGTGACGCTGAAGGTCATATCCACCCGGAACGGCTCGCCCCATTCCGCGACGATGTAACCGTGCCGGACGATGATGCCCGTCATGTCACCCCGAGTCTTGAACGGTCCGATCGCCTCGCCGTACGGCTCGCCGCCGCCGCCGAAGCTCATGTAGTGGTTCAGTTCGAGGTCGCGGGGCGCGGTGGACTCGTTGTCCTTGGCGAATTGGATCGCGGCTTCCAGCAGTGCCGCGTCCATCCCCACCTCTTCCGGCCGGCGCGTCTCCCAGTCGCCTGGGCGCCCCGGGTAGTACAGACCGGTCTGCGATGTCGCCGACGCCGCGACCGTGCTGGCGACGCGCGCCTCTTGCCCCACGAGATCCGCGGTCGCGAAGAACAGGATGAACCAGACGAAAACCGGACTCACTCGGCGCATCGCGAGATGAAACGGCATGGATCGCTCCTTCAGGCTGCTGGGCATTATTAACTCTCGGGAAGCTCGATGGTGGGTCTCAGTGATGCAAGGAGCACCGATCGGACGGTTGCAACGACTCACTCCTCGGGCGCCGGCGGCTTGCGCAGCTTCTTGACCTGCCCGCGGCGGCTCTTCTTCTCGAGCCGCTTCTCCACCGCCGACTTCGGCGGCCGCGTCTTCTTGCGGCGCTTCGGCACCCGCAGGGCACGGGCGACGAGCTCGCGCAGCCGCTCTTTCGCCAGCTCCTTGTTGCGATGCTGGCTGCGCTCGTCGTCGGTGACCACGCGCAGAACGCCGTCCTTGTCGATCCGCGACGCCAGCTTCTCGAGGACCCGCTCCTTCTCCTCGTCGGTCAGCGCAGCGCTCCGCCGAACGTTCCAGCTCGCCTCGACCCGCGTGGCGCGGCGGTTGACGTGC
>JASFTY010000030.1:0-15384 GCA_050050535.1 Gemmatimonadales bacterium
CGACGCACCGATGCTGATCGGCCAGTTCGACGAGATCGAATTCGATGTGGAAGGCATCCCGCACCTCATCCTCATCCTCGGCCCGCACAACGCCGAGCTCGCGCAGCTGCGTGACGAGTTCACCAGAATCATCGAGGTCTGCTCGGACCTGTTCGGCGGCCTGCCGTACGATCGCTACGCATTCGTCTTCACGACGCTGACCGGCGGCGGCGGCATCGAGCACGCCAACGGCACAACCATCGGTGTGGGCGGCCTCGACTTCCAGAGCCCGGGCGGCCATAACGCGGTGCTCGGCGTCACGTCACACGAGTTCTTCCACGCCTGGAACGTAAAGCGGATCCAGCCGCCCGCCTTCCGGCCCTACGACTACGAGGAAGAGAACTACACCGACGCGATCTGGTTCTATGAGGGGTTCACCTCGTACTACGGTGACAGGATCTTGCACCGCGCCGGACTGATCGAGGCTCCCGGTGACCCCGTCAACCTGGTCACGCAGTACCGGTCGATCCCCGGCCACACGGTGCAGAGCGCCGCCGACGCGAGCTTCAACGCCTGGATCCACCTGTACCGCAGCGACGAGAGCTTCAACAACTACCACACCAACTACTACTTCAAGGGCATGGTCATCGCCAACCTGCTGGAGCTGGAGATCGGGCACCGGACGCGGGGCGCCAAGGGTGTCGATGACGTGATGCAGCTGATCTGGGAGAGGACGGTGAACGATGGCGCGACGTTCGGCTCCGAGGAGATCCGTGCGATCTGCGAGGAGGTGGCCGGCGGCTCGTTCAGGGACTTCTTCGAGCGCTACGTCTTCGGGACCGCCGACATCCCGTTCGAGCAGTTCTACCGGCTCGCCGGATACGAGCTCGTCGTCGACGAGGCGGCGACGGCACAGAGCAATCGCACCGGTTACATGGGCGCCTACCTCGGCGAGTCGGACGGCCGCGTGGTGCTGAACGGGGTGATACGGGATGGGCCCGCCTATCGTGCCGGGGTCGCCTACGGTGACGAGATCATCGCCGTGGACGGCGACGAGGTCGCCGGCTTGGCGGAGTTCCGCGATCTCATGCGGGCGTTCGGCCCGGGTGAGCAGGTCGAGCTGCTCGTCTCACAGTTCGGCCACAACGAGACGATCACGATGACGCTGGGCTCGCGCAGCGTTCCGGTCTACAGGCTGGTAGAGGTCGACGAGCCGACCGACGTGCAACTGGCGGTTCGCGGCCGCTGGCTCCAGACCGCGGCGGCCGAGCGCTGATCGCCGCCTCTTACGCCGGCAAGAAGAGGGGGCGTCGACGGCGCCCCCCTTCTCATCTCTGCCGCCACACTTGCACCTTGTCGCAGCCGCCGTAGCTTACGCCCCGCACGCACGCCTGCAATCCACACATACAACGGGAAACGCCCATGTCGCACTCGCGTCGCCTCATCGCGCTTCTGGCCGGGCTCACGCTGCCGGCCCAGGCCGTTCCGCTCGCCGCCCAGGATACATCGCCGGCCGCAGCGACGACCGCGCCCGTCGCACCGGCCGACTATCTCGGCCATCGCGTCGGCGCCGACTTCAAGCTCGCCGATTGGGAGCAGATCACCGGTTACTTCGAGCGACTGGGCAGCAGCTCGGCCGCCGTTCGCGTCGACACGCTGGGCCGCAGCACGCAGGGTCGCCCGTTCATAGTCGCCGTCGTGACGGGGCCGGCGAACATGGCGCGGCTCGATGAGATCCAGCGCCGGCAGGCGAAGCTCGCCGACCCCCGACGGCTGGGCGAAGGCGAGCTGGAGTCCCTGCTCGAGAGCCAGCCGGCGGTTGTTCTCATCAGCAACAACATCCACGGCACGGAGATCGCCTCGAGCCAGGGCGTGATGGAGCTGGCCTACACGCTGGCCACCGATCCGGACCTGGCGGCGACGATGGAGGAGGTCGTGGTTCTGCTGATCCCGTCGATGAATCCCGACGGTCAGCAGATGGTGTCCGACTGGTACGAGCGGACGCTGGGCACCCCCTACGAGGGCGGGCGAATGCCGTGGCTCTACCATTACTACGTGGGGCACGACAACAACCGCGACTTCTACATGCTCACGCAGGTCGAGAGTCGGTTGCTCAACGATGTGCTGTACCGGGCTTGGTTCCCCGAGATCGTATACGATGTGCACCAGATGGGGGGCAGTGGGGCGCGCCTCTTCGTGCCGCCGTTCGACGACCCGGTGAACCCGAACATCGATCCTCTGCTCGTTCGGATGATCTCGCTCTACGGGCTGCAGATCTCCACCGATCTCGAGGCGGCCGGCAAGTCCGGCGTGGTGAACGCGTCGCGATTCGACCTCTGGTGGCACGGCGGCCTGCGGACGGTGCCCGCCCGGCACAACATGATCGGGATCCTCTCCGAGTCGGCCAGCGTGCGGCTCGCCTCGCCCATCTTTCTCGAGCCGGATCAGGTCCGGCAACCGCAGCACGGCGTCAACTTTCCGAACCCGTGGCCCGGCGGCTGGTGGCACATCCGCGACATCATCGACTATCAGCTGATCGCGGCGCGCGCGGTCATCGGGCTCGCCGCCCGCGAGCGTCGCCAGTTGATCGGCAACTTCGTGGATTTAGGCCGCCGCGCCGTCGCCAGCGGCCGTGACGAGCCGCCCTTCGCCTACGTCGTACCGGCGGACCAGCGCGACATCGGGAGCGCCGCCGCCATGCTGGAGGTGCTGCGTCGCGGCGCCGTCGAGATCCACCGCGCCGCCGCGCCCTTCGAGGCCGACGGGCTCGCCTATCCCGCCGGCAGTTGGGTCGTCCTGATGGCGCAGCCCTACCGGGCTCACGCCAAGGATCTGCTGGAGCGCCAGGTCTACCCCGACTTCCGCCTCTTCCCCGGCGGCCCGCCCGACACACCCTACGACGCCGCCGGCTGGACGCTCCCACTCCAGATGGGCGTCGAGGCGGTGGAGGTCTTGAGACCGTTCGAGGCCGACCTGCAGCTGCTGACCGACGAGATCCGGCCGCCGGCCGGTAGCGTGAGCGGGTCGGGCCCGGCGTACATCGTGACGAACACGACGAACGCCGCCAACCTGGCGGCCCACCGCCTGCTGGCCGCCGGCGGCGCCGTCGCCTTCCTCGCCGAGCCGGCGCGCTCGGGGGGCCGCATCTGGCCCGTCGGGAGCGCGCTGTTTCAGGGAGCGCCCGTCCGCGGCATACTCGAGGATCTCGCGAGCGAGGCCGGGCTATCGGCCGAGTCGTTCTCGGGCCGGGTCACCGGCTATCAGGTCGAGGGGCTGCGGGTTGGTCTCTATCAGCCGTGGACCGCGTCGATGGACGAGGGCTGGACTCGCTGGGTGTTCGACAACTGGGGCCTCCCCTACCGGACGCTGCACGACGCGGAGATCCGAGGCGGCGACCTGCGGGCGCGCTACGATGTGATCGTATTGCCCGACGTGTCGGCGAGCTCGATCGTCGAGGGGCGGCGGCCGGGCACGGTGCCCTCGGAGTATGCCGGCGGTTTGAGCGACGCCGGCACTGCGGCGATCCGCGCCTTCGTCAGAGCCGGTGGCACGCTCATCTGCATCGATGCCTCGTCGGAGTTCGCGATCGAAGAGCTCGGGCTACCGATTCGAGACGCACGCCCGTCGCGCGAAGAGCTAAGGAGCGGGGACGCCTTCTACGCGCCGGGCTCGATCCTCGCCGTAGAGATCGACTCCGAGCACCCCGTAGGCTACGGGATGCCCGAGCGCACGGTCGCCTACTACTCGAACAGCCCGCTGTTCGAGGTCGAGGACGGCGCACGTGATGTGACGGTCGTCGCGCGCTACCCGGACGCCGGGCAGCTGCTCAGCGGCTATGCGCTACACCCCGAGTACCTGACCGGGAAGGCGGCGCTGGTCGAGGCACGCTACGGGTCGGGACGGGTCGTGCTGTTCGGGTTCCGCCCGCAATATCGAGGGCAGCCGCACGAGACGTTCAAGATCCTGTTCAACGCCATCTACAGCGGCGCGTCGCGCGGGCTGCAAGACCTCGAATTCTGAGGACCGCGATCGAAGGTCCAGCGCCCGGTGTCTCATCGGCAAACGGGCCCGCTTCAGTTTACCGCGCCGATAGAAGCGCCCGGCCGCCGTCGATCGAATGGATCCCGCCCGTTATCCACGCCGCCTCGTCCGAGCAGAGGAAGAGGCATAGCGCGGCGATCTCCTCCGGCTGTCCCACGCGTCCGAGGGGGTGCGTCGTCTTCGAGTGCTCGAGGAACGCGTCGTAGTCGGGCACGGCGCCGGCGGCCGTGTGCAGCTCCGTGACCACGACGCCCGGGTTCACCGCGTTGACCCGTACGCCGTGGGGTGCCAGCTCGAGGGCCACGCACCGCGTGATCATGTCGACCGCCGCCTTCGACGCACAGTAGGCCAGCAGGTTGCCGTAGGGCCGAATGCTGGTGACCGACGAGACGTTGACGATCGCGCCGCCCCGCTCGATCAGCTGCGGCGCCACGTGGCGGGTGACGTAGTAGATGGAGTCGACGTTCGATGCGAACTGCCGCTCCCATTCGTGCGGCGGCGTGTCGAGGACACCGCCCGTACCGATCACGCCCGCCGCGTTGATCAGGTAATCGATCCGACCCAACTTCTCGGCACAGCCCGCGACGGCGGCGCGGGCCTGGTCCTCCGACCGTAGATCGGCGACCGTATGGTGCTCGAACGTCCCGGCCAGGCGCTCGACGCGCCGCGCCACGGCGAAGACCGAGGCACCCTCCTCCTCGAACCGCGCCGCGCAGGCCCGCCCGATCCCGCTCGATGCCCCTGTCACAAACGCGACCTTGTCTCGAAAGCGCATTAGCCCTCCTGGGTTCGCTATCGGCGGAGCCAGCTTACAGCCGCGCCCGCCGATCGACAACCCACGAAAGTAGAGCGGCGCCGCAACCGTGGGGTTACGACGCCGTCGTCGAGCGATGTCCGCTGTTAGGCTCAGGGATTCAGATAGTAGTTGACCTTGATGCTGAAGTAGTTCGCGCCGTCTGCCTTACGCAGCGCGTCGAGGTCGCTGATCGGCTGGAACTCGCCGGTGTAGTCGTACTTCGTCTTGCTGGACGACCAGACGAAGAACAGCGTCGAGCCCGGCAGGTACTCCCAACGGAGCACCACGGTCGAGCGGAACTGCTTGAAGTTGAAGTTCGGGTCGTCGAACGAAAAATCGGACTCGCCGTCGCGGTTCAGATCGACGAAGTAGGTACCGGGCGCCTCCGGGTCGGTGCTCGGCACATAGCTCAGCCGATCCTGCTCGAGCAGATCGAACCGGTCGTCGTAGGACGCGGCGTGCGGGTCGACGATTTCACTGAACGCCGTGTAGTTCCCGGCGGAGATGAACGGCTGCGCGTAGAGCTGCAGGCTGAAGTTAGGTGTGAAGGTCCAGTCGAGCCGCGTGGTCAGGTAGATCGTCTGCTGATCGAGAACGCCCATCAGGTAGCGCATCGAGCCCAAGGCCTCCCCCGAGGTAACCCATGCCCAGTCGTCGTGCATCTTGTCGTACTGGGGACCGAAGGTAAGGCGCAGGTTGGCCCGCGGCCGCCAGGAGACGAACGCGTAGCCACCACGCATGGTCGACCGCTCGTCGTCCGTCCACTGGAAGGTTTCGACCTCCACGGCGACCGGCTTCCGCTCGTCGCTATAGAACCCAGCCCACCAGTTCCAGGAACCGGGGGCCAGCATCGAAGGGCCGCCGCGCAGGACGGCGGTGCTGGTCGCCTCGAACTGTCGGTTGATGCCGGCGAAGCCGCCCCAATAGTTGAGGAGTGTGAAGCTGCCATTGATGTTCGTTCCCGTGGCGGTCCGCTCGCCGCCGAACGTCTGCCAGTTCCAGGCGTTCCAGTTGATGTTATAGCGTCGGAAGATTTTGCCGGGGTCGTTCTCGCGATACTGGATCCAGACGCTGTTGCGCCACACATCGGCCTGCCGCTGGTAGCCCAGGTCGTTGATCTCGAAGCCCGGTGAAATCCAGTAGCTGGCCAGCGCGCCGCGCCAGTGGCGGCCACCGATCTTCTCAACGCTGAACGACCCGCTGGTGCCGGCCAGGCTGGTGCGAGTGGGGTCGTAGTCGAGATGGTCGGCATCGGGGCGCTGGAAGTAGCGGGCGGAGCTGGTCTGGGTCTCAGCGATCGCGAGCGCTGAGCCGGTGACGTACGAGGCGAGCAGTTGGCCGCGCAGCTCCCAGTCGCCGCCCCAGAGTCGGTGGCGCGCGTCGATCCCACCGGCGTACGCACCGGAGCGCAGGGAGGAGAGGGAACTGGGGAGTTGCCGGTTCGTCGCCGTGACGATGGCACCGATGGCGCTGGCACCGCCGTTGAAGTCCTTCTGCACACGGGCTACGCCGTAGTTGGTGAGCGGCTCGACGACGTCCGCGTGCCGGTCCCCGCCGGCATCGATGATCACGGCTTTCTCCTGGGCCGTCACCGCATCGAGCACCCCGATCGACCAGCCGCTCGCCGATTTGCCCGACAGCTTGCCGGCCGCGATGATCGTCGTGTTGTCGGGATGGTCCACGTAGCCGCCGCGCGAGTCGGCGGAGCCCTGCGGGCGGCGCCCGATGCGACGCGAGTAGAACAGTTGCTCCATCCCGTGGCCGCCGCCCCCGAGGCCGAACTGGAAGATGTTGGCGCCCTCCAGGAAGAACGGTCGCTTCTCCGAAAAGAACGTCTCGAAGGCCGACAGGTTGACCACCGACGGGTCGGCCTCGACCTGCCCGAAGTCGGGGTTGAGCGTGAGGTTCAGCGTGAGGCTGCTGGACAGCCCGTACTTGAGGTCCGCGCCGACGTTACCCTCGAACTCGCGACCCGTCTGAAACGGGTTGTCGGGATCCGCGATCGTGTAGCCCTGGGTCGCCACCGCGTAGGGCAGGACTTCGAGGCGGCGCGGCGGTCGGATCCCGTCGATGCCGGCCAGCTCGCCGAACTCGGAGACCCAGCCCGAGGCGTCCTTCGGGATCGGTTTCCACTGCACGATTTCATTCTTGCGCTGGATCACGCGTTCGATGTTGAAGCCCCAGATCTGTTCCGCCGAATCCGAGAAGCGGAGCTGTGAGAACGGGACGCGGAACTCGGCCACCCAACCCTCCGCGTCGATGCTGATCGCCACGTCCCAGACGGCGTTCCAGGAATCGTCCTGATTGGTGTCGTCGTAGCGGTACGTGTCGCGTTCCACACCGGCCGGGTTGACCTGGAACTCGAACGCCGTTCGCCTGTCGTAGTAAGAATCGATCGAGACGACGATCCAGTCGGAGGCCGACCACATGTCGCGACGGGTCAGCTGGCCGATGATCTTGTCCGGCTCGCTGTCGTAGGCCCGGACCCCGATGTAGAGCGAGCCGTCGTCGTAGAGCACCCAGGCCCGGGTGCGCTCGGTCGCAAGCTCTCCCTCGTCCGGGTCGCGCTGTACGAAATCGACGATCGGCTCCGCCAACGCCCAGGCGGCCTCGTCCAGCCTCCCGTCGATCTCCGGGGTCCCTGGGGTCGCGCGGCTCGCCAGGGCTCGGTAGGGCTTCGGGTCGGGGTCAGACTTCTCGTCGGGGTCTCCGTTAGCGCTGGCCGGGGCAGGCGTCGCGAGGAGGGCCAGCAACAGCGCCGCGCTCAACGCCGTTCGCGGATTCTTCGCCATGGCGCATATTCCTGACTACTCCCGGATTTCGTGTACCTCACGGCTGCGCGAGCCTGTCCCTCACCAACCTTAGACGCCCCGGACTCGGTCAGGGTTGGCACCGCGGTTTTTTTCTTGCCCGGCTCGGTGGGCCCCGCTACCTTCGCGAAATTCTCATCTATGAGGACCCGGCGCGGGAGGATGCACCGTTGACCGAGTACTTGGACCACAGATCGCTCTACCGGCCGCCCTGGAGCCTACCGGACAACGCGATCTCGTGGCTGGAACCGACCGCCGCCTGCAACCTCTACTGCGAGGGCTGCTACCGGAGGAACGATCCCAAGTCGCACAAGCCGCTGGACGAGATCGCCGATGATCTCGACGTCTTCACGCGGCTACGCAATACGGACGGTATCTCGGTAGCGGGCGGTGACCCGCTCTGCCACCCCGAGGTGGCAGAGATCGTCGCGATGATCGCCGAGCGCGGGCTGAGGCCGATCTTGAACACGAACGGCCTGGCGCTCACCCGCGACTCGCTCGCCGAGATGAAGCGGGCGGGGCTGTGGGGGCTGACGCTGCACATCGACAGCAAGCAGCGGCGGCCGCACTGGCGGGGCAAGAGCGAGGTCGAGCTCAACGAGCTACGGCTGGAGTACGCGCAGCTGATCGCCGAAGTGGGAGGCCTGTCCTGTGCCTTCAACTCTACCGTGTACGAGGACACGCTGGAGTCGGTGCCCGACGTGGTGGCCTGGGGCGAGCGGCACATCGACGTCGTGCACGTGTTGGTGTTCATCGCATTCAGGGCGGCGCTGATCGACGGCGCGTTCGACTATTACGTGCGAGGTGAGCGAATCGGGTTCGACGACATCCGCTACGCAGCGGACGGACAGCCCCGAGTCGACATTCTATCGACCGACATCCTGGCGACGATTCAGGACCGCTTCCCTGACTTCCGTCCCTGCGCCTACCTCAACGGCACGGAGAAGCCCGATTCATTCAAGTGGCTGTTGACCGGTCGGCTGGGTACCAAAGGTCGGGTCCACGGCTACGTGGGCCACAGATTCACGGAGCTGGCGCAGGTGGCTCATCACCTGCGCCACGGACGGTACCTGGCGTACAGCAGTCCCAGAGTCCACCGCCGCGGCCGGTCGATGCTGGCGACGGCAATGCTGGACCGCGGGGTCGCGCGTGCCGGACTGGGCTACCTGCGGAACCCGCTGCGGCTGCTCCGGCGTCTGCACTACCAGTCGGTGATGATCATCCAACCGATCGATGTGTTGCCGGACGGACGGCAGAACATGTGCGACGGCTGCCCGGACATGACGGTGTGGAACAACCAGTTGGCGTGGTCGTGCCGCCTCGAGGAGCCGATGAACTTCGGCGATTTCGTCCAGACGGTCCCGAAGCAGGATCCGCACGCCCACCGATGAGAGATGAGCGACAGGGCCGGCAGAGCGCGCGAGCAGGGCTCGTCGACAGGGTCGCGTCCGCCTACAACGTGCTGCTGGCGCTCGTCTGGGCGGTCTTGATCCCGCAGTGGTCGTACGCCGCCTGGCTCTTTCTGGCGCACGCCGCGGCGGCGGCGATCCCGGCGCTACTGGCGCGCACCCGCGGGCGACTGTCGCCGGCGACCCGTGTGTTGCGCGATATCTACCCGCTCATCTGGATCCTCGCCTTCTGGACCGAGTTGGATTTCATCAGGCCCCTGCTGCACGACGCGGCGTACGACCGGGTGATCGGCGCCATCGACCTGGCGGTCTTCGGACGTCATCTGAATGAGGCCTGGATGCCGGCGATGCCGTGGGTGTGGTTCAGCGAGATCATGCACCTCGCCTACTTGAGCTACTACCCGACGGTGATCGTCCCGCTCCTCTACATGCTGCTCCGCGGCGGCCGGGAGATGAAGGAGGACATGACCTTCCGCGTGGTACTCGTCTACTTCGCGTGCTACTCCTTCTACGTCGCCTTCCCGGTCGACGGTCCCCACTTCCTCAGCGAGCACTACGAGGGCCCGTTGCAGCGGGGGCTGTTCTATCGGGTGGACGCGGTGTTGCAGGGTCAGGGGGACGCGCTGGGCTGCTCGTTCCCGAGCTCGCACGTGGCGGCCTCGGTGACGATGGCCTATCTGGGCATCCGCTGGCTTTCCGGTCGAGCGGCCGGCTTGCTGGTGCTGGCCGCCGCCGGCGTGGCCGCCTCGACGGTATACACGCAGCACCACTTCGCGATCGATTCCGTGGCGGGCGTGGTCTGGGCGCTGTGGCTCAACCTGCTGGTCGCGCCGGCGCTCCTGGGCCGGTGGGGCCGCGGTCGGCCGCCGCCATCAACGCCGCCTTCGCGCTGAGCTCGCCGTACTCCATTCGCTCGTAGGCCTCCGCGAGCGTGCCGCCCACGGTGACCGCGCCGTGTCGCACCAGAAGGATGAGCTTCGCGCCACGGGCGACGGCGCCGCCGACCAAGCTGGCCAACTCGTTGGAGCCCGACGGGCGATAGGGGAGGCGAGCGATGGGGCCCAGAGAGACCGCTGCTTCGGGCAAGATCGCTGCCAGGTCGAGGTCGCGGATCCCCAGCGCCGTGAGCGCCGGGGCGTGAGTATGAATCACCGCGCCGACCCCCATGTCCGCCAGGTAGCAGGCGCGGTGCAGCGGCAGCTCGACGCTGGCGTGCGCGTTGGATTGCGGCTCGCTGCGCAAATCGACGACCCGGATGTCGGATGCGTGCAGGCGCGACTTGTCCGCCGCGCGCGGGGTGATGTAGATGGCGTCCCTGTTGTGCAGCCGGGCTGACAGATTGCCGCAGCAGCCGGCGATGAGCCCGGCCTGCCAGGCCCGTTTCCCGTGATAGCAGAGCAGCAGGCGGAGCGCCTCATCGTGGGCGGCGGCGGCGGGCTCGACGATGGCGCGGCGAATCGGACCGAACAGCAGGCCGCTTTGTCCCACATGCCCGACGAGCCGTCGCGTGCCGCCGAGCCAGGGCGACAACACGGACATCGTGACCTCCTTTTGACCTGGCCCCATAATATAGCGCATCTTTCCCGGAACCATCGAGCCTACCCAAAGGGAAGGAAAGGGCCGCGACGAGCACGCCGTCCGCCATCGCACCGCTGACGCCGGTGTTCCGGGCCGTCGTCCGCACGGTCGTGCCCGAGGCCGACGCGCTGGACTCGGCCGCCTGGGACGACCTGGACGGCCTGGTCTCGCGGTCGCTCCACGACCGGCCGCCCGAACTGTTGCGCGGGCTCCGGCTCTTGCTGCGTCTCGTGCAGTGGGCGCCCCTGTTCCGCTTCGGCCGTCCCTTCACCCGTCTCGATCGCGACCGCCGGGCCCGCTTCCTGGCCGGCCTTCAGAGCAGTCGCAGCGATCTCATCCGCGTCGGCTTCTGGGGGCTGAGGACGCTGGCGCTGCTGGGCTACTACGGCCGCGAGCCGGCCGCCCGTTCGATCGGCTACCACCCGAACCCGCGCGGCTGGGAGGCGGCCCAACGATGAGGGAGCGCGAGTACGATATCGCGATCATCGGCTCCGGTGCCGGCGGCGGCACCGTGGCCCAGGAGCTGGCGCCGCTCTGCCGGGACGGGGTCCGGATCGTCGTGCTCGAGAAGGGTCCGCGCCTGCGTGACGACGAGTTCAGCGGGCGCGAAGTCGAGATGGCGCAGGCGCTCTACGAGGACGGCGGCGGTTTTCTCACCGCAGATGGTTCGCTGACCCTGGCGATGGGGTGCGGGTACGGCGGCTCGACGACCGTTTACACCGGCACCTCGATCGCCGCGCCGCAGCGCGTGATCGAGAGCTGGAACGTTCCCGGCCTCGGCTACGAGGAGGTCATGCGCCGCACGCGCAAGTTCATCGAGCAGAACAACGTCCATTATCTCGACGAAGAGCGCATCAACGAGAACAACCAGCTCTTCGTCGAGGGGTGCCGGCGTCTGGGCTATGACGTAGAGCAGTTCCCCATCAACGTGCGCGGCTGCCGCGGCTCGAGCCTCTGCAACCTGGGGTGCCCGAACCGGGCCAAGCAGGGCACGGACCGGGTCCAGCTGCCGCGGGCGGAGCGGGATGGCGTCGAGGTGGTGACGCGTTGTGAGGTGACGCGCCTGGAGAGCCGGAGTGTGGTCGCTCGCGTGACGTCGAAGCCGGAGGGCGGTAAGGGCGAGCCGTCGCCTTGGGAGGCGGGCGAGTACCGGATCCGGGCGAAGGTGGTCGTGGCGTGCGCCGGCGCCGTGAACTCGCCGGCGTTGCTGCTGCGCTCGCGGCTGCCGGCCCGACTACCGCGCCTCGGCCACGGCTTCACGAGTCACCCGGCGCTGATCCTGGTGGCCGAGCACGGCCGCTCGATCAGCAACTTCGTCGGCCACCCGAAGAGCTACTATCTGGACCAGTTCGTCGAATCGGAGGGCTTCATCCTCGAGACGTGCATGTACTTTCCGTTCACCACGGCGAAGAGCCTGCGCGGGTTCGGCGCGCCGCACAGCGCGTTCATGCGGGCCTTCCCGCGCCTGCAGATGATCCTCGTCCTCGCCTGCGATCACGTCGACCCCGCCAACCGGGTGACCGTCGATCGCCGCGGCCGGCCCGTCGTCCACTATCGGTGCACGCCAGCGGTGAAGAAGGCTCTGGCGCGCGGCACGCTGGCCGCCGCCCGAATCTTCTTCGCCGCGGGCGCGCGGCGCGTCCACGTCCCGGCGGCGACGCAGACGACGGTGGAGCGGGAGGACGCCGAGCGCCTGGAGGAGATCATCGATGAGCGGTACTTCCGGCCGGGCGGCGTCAGCGTGTCCGCCGCACACCTGCAGGGCGGTTGCGTTATGGGGCTCACCGCCGACGACTCGGTCACCGACTCCTACGGCCGCGTGCACGGCGTGCCGTGGCTGTTCGTCGCCGACGCCAGCCTGTTCCCCGACGCGATAGAGATCAACCCGTACCTGACGATCATGGCGCTGGCCGACCGGGTCGCACAGCGGATCCGTCAGGACACCGGGACACTGCTGAGCTGACCCGATGAGCAAGATGAGCGGTGGTGATATCGTCGTGCGGGCCCTCGAGGACGAGGATGTCCCCTTCACCTTCGGCATCCCCGGCACCCACAACATCGAGCTCTACGATTCGCTGGGTCGCTCGGCCGCGGTGCGCCCGATCCTGGTGACCGACGAGCAGAGCGCCTCGTTCATGGCCGACGCGGTCTCCCGCGCATCCGGTCGCCTCGGCTGCGTGAACGTGGTGCCCGGCGCCGGCCTCACCCACGCGCTGTCCGGGATCGCCGAGGCCCACCTAGACGGGATCGCCATGCTGGTGCTGGGCTGCGGTGTCCGCAGGGATAGCGGCAGGGCGTTCCAGCTGCACGACGTCGACCAGTTGGCGATGGTCCGGCCGGTGACCAAGGCCCAGCTGCGTCCGGAGCGCGGCTCCGATCTCTACGCGACGGTTCGCCGTGCCTGCCGGATCGCGCGGACCGCGCCGGCGGGTCCCGTCTTCGTCGAGATCCCGGCGAACCTCTACCTGTCCAGGCACGCGGCCGGACTCGACACATGGATCGAAGAGGGGCCGGCGCTCGACGGCCCGGACGCGAAGGCGCTGAGAGGCGCCGCGGAGCTGCTGGCGGCCAGCCGGCGCCCGCTCCTCTACCTGGGGCTGGGGGCGGCGGGGGCCGGCGCGGACCTGGTGGCGCTGGCGGAGCGGATCGAGGCGCCGGTGGCCACGACGATCCAGGGGAAAGGCATCTTTCCGGAGAGCCACCCGCTCTGGCTGTGGCCCGGGCTGGGGGCGATGGCACCGCCCTTCGTCCGGCAGCTGGCCGGCGACTGCGACCTCACGCTGGCGATCGGCTGCCGCTTCGCCGAGGTGGGGACGGGGAGCTACGGCTTCGAGCCGCCTGGTCCGTTGATCCACGTCGACGTCGACGACTCGGTCCTGGGACGGAACTACCCGGCGGAGCTGGCGATCGCCTGCGACGCCGGCAGCTTCGTCGCCGCGCTAACGGCGCAGCTCGAGCCCCGGAGCCCTGACCCGGGGCTGCGCGCCGCGATCCGCAACGGCCACGCGCGGGTCGAATCGCGGTGGGCGGCGGCAAGCGGCGAACGCGTGAGCCCGCATCGCCTGTTGCGGGCGCTGCAGGCGCTCTACGGCCCGGACGCCGTCTACACCACCGACAGCGGTAACGGCACCTTCCTGGCCATGGAGCACCTGCGCCTCGACCGACCCCGCGCCTTCCTGGCGCCGGTCGACTACTCGTGCATGGGATACGCGCTGCCGGCGGCGCTCGGCGCCGCACTCGCCTGCCCCGACCGCCCGGCCGTCGCCCTGGCCGGCGACGGCGCCTTCCTGATGACCGGCCTCGAGCTGCTCACCGCCGCCCACCTGCAGCTGCCGGTGACCGTCGTGGTACTCCGCGACCGGGAGCTGGCTCAGATCGCCCAGTTCCAGCAGCGGGCGCTGGCCCGCAAGACGGCCAGCCGCTTGCCCGACTTCGATCTGAAGGCCCTCTGCCGCGCCGTAGGGGTCGAGTACCTCGAGCTCGCCTCCGACTCGGAGGTGACGGAGGTCCTGCGCCGGGCTCGCTCCACCCACGCCGACGGTCGGCCCGCAGTGATCGAGGTCGAGATCGATTACTCGCAGGCGACCTACTTCACCCGCGGCGTCGTCCGCACCAGCCTCGGCCGGCTTCCCTGGCCCGACCGGCTCCGTTTCGTGGGCCGTGCCCTGGCCCGCAGGCTCCCGGGCCGGGACGGCTAGCGGAAACCGTCGAAAAGTGTAGTTTGTCCCCTCTACCCGTCAAAAACGCCGCAACTGTATCGTGTCCGTAATCCTGCACGGAGGGGTACACAATGGAGACACATCCCCTAACCACCAGCCCGCCAAGGCGTTACATGGGCCGCTCGCTCTTGTGCGCCGCCGCGGCTCTGGCGCTCCTGCTCGGCGTCCAGGGCCACGTTCTAGCCCAGCAGGGGACCGTCACGGGACGGGTAATCAGCCTCGACACCGGCGATCCGGTGGCGGGCGTCAGAGTGGACCTGGTCACCGGTGCGGTGGCTCGCACCGTGGCCTCGACAAACACCGATAACGACGGCCAGTTCCGGATCCCGAACGTGGCGCCGGGTAGCTACTCACTCGTCTTCTCGTTGGACCTGTATCGGGAGAAGCGGGTGGACGGGATTAGCGTGTCGGGGGGCCGGGCAGTTTCCGTCGGGACGGTGGAGCTCACGTCCTTCACCTTCGAGCTCGACCCGGTGGTGGTCACCGCCTCGCGTACCCAGGAGAAGGCGCTCGACGCTCCGGCGTCGGTCTATACAGTCGAGTCGGAGGACATCGAGGAGCGGACCGCGACGACGCCGGTCGATCACATGCGCACGCTGCCCGGCGCCGACGTGGTGACCACAGGTCTCGCCCAGCACAACGTGGTAGCGCGCGGATTCAACAACGTGTTCTCGGGCGCGCTGTTCGTGCTGACCGACAACCGCTGGGCAACCGTACCCTCGCTGCGCTTCAACGCCTACAACCTGATACCGGTGACCAGCGAGGACATCGAGCGGATCGAGTTCGTGCTCGGCCCCGGCTCCGCCCTCTACGGCCCCAACGTCGACAAGGGCGTGATGCACATGATCACGCGCTCGCCACTCGAGTACCAGGGGTCGACGGTCAGCGTCTACGGCGGCGCACGCGCGGGTAACAACACCGGCGATGCGGACGGGCTCTACCAGCTCTCCTTCCGGCACGCCGGCCTCGTCAGCGAGGACGTCGGCTACAAGATCTCGGGCATGTACTTCAACGGCATGGACTTTATGTACAACGACCCGAACGAGATCGTC
>JASFTY010000031.1:0-15297 GCA_050050535.1 Gemmatimonadales bacterium
TATCAACCTGCCGTCATTGACCTGCCCTACCCGCCTCGCCCACATTTCCACAGTGACCTCAGGGGCCCGTGGGGGCCTTGAAACTCCTATCCCTTATCCCTACCGGCCTCGGGGCTTGGGCGACGCAACTTGTTCGCGAGGAACGGAACATCGCCTCGGCTATGGTCCGGTGCATCGAACGCGGAGCAAGAGTCGATTGACGAAAGGTCGCATTCTGGTCATCGGCGGGACGGGCATGCTCGGAAAGCCCGTCGTCCATCGCCTGATCGAAAACGGCCATACGGTTCGGTGTCTCACCCGCAGCGCGGCCAAGGCCCGTGCGGTCCTCGGGGACAAAATCGAGGTCGCCGAGGGAACCGTCGAGAGCAAGACGGACCTTGGTGCGGCGATGTCGAAATGCGACGCAGTGCATCTCAACCTGACGCCGGCCATGGAGTACGGGGCGATGCGGGACATCATCGACCTCGCCGACGACCAGCTCAAACGCATCAGCTATGTGTCGGCCACGACTCTCACCGAGGAGCTGCGGTGGTTCCACAGAGTCGACATCAAGATGCGAACCGAGGAACTGCTGCGCGGCAGCGGCATTCCGCACGTGATTTTTCGGCCCACCTGGGTGATGGAGACGCTGCACAACTTCATCCGCGGCAAATGGGGGATCGTCCTGCTCGGCAAGAACCCGCCTCCCCTACACTTCTTCGCCGCCGCCGACTTCGGCCGGATCGTGGCCGCGTCGTACGCGGACGACCGGGGGCTGGGCAAGGCGCTGTACGTCTACGGTCCCGAGGCCATCACGCTGTCGGATGCGACGGAGCGGTACATCAAAGCCTGTCACCCGAGCGTGAGAGTCATGCGGTTCAAGCCGTGGATGACACGCCTCATGACCAAGCTTCTGCGCAACCAGGACTTCAGCGATGTCGCCGAGCTGGTCGCGTATCTCGATACTGCGGGTGAGATCGGCGACCCAGCTGAATGCAACGAACTGTACGGCGCACCCGAGATCACGCTCGATGCGTGGTGTCGGATGCCCATGGAGATCAGCCAAGGCATGCCGCACTAGCATGCACCACCACCAAGCGGAGACGGTATGGGCACAAACGAGAACTACGATGTCATCGTGATCGGGTCGGGCATGGGTGGCATGACCACCGCGACCGCGCTTTCCCGGATGGGCCGCAAGGTGCTGCTCCTCGAGCAGGCCCAGAACATCGGTGGCCTCACCCATACGTTTTCGAGGGAGGGCTTCAGCTGGGACGTCGGGTTGCACTACTGCGGCACGTTCCGGCCGGATCAATCGGCCGGAACCGTGCTCGATTGGCTCAGCGGGGGCACCGTCGAGTTCAGGTCGGTCGGTACCGTCTACGACACGCTCCACTTTCCAGACGGCTTCGAGCTCGCCGTTGGGCGCCCAGCCGATGCGTTCAGGATGGAGCTCAAAGATCGGTTTCCCGACCACAGCGCGGAGGTCGACGCGTACTTCGAAGCACTGGAGTCCGGAGACGAAGCGCTGCGCGCCGCGTCTACCGAGCGATCGATGCCTGAGCCGTTTAGTTCTGCGCATCGCTGGTGGAACAAGCGGAAGCTCCAACGATGGTGTGGCCGTACGACCAGCGAGGTCATCGCCGACTGCGTCAGCGACCCGAAGCTCGCTTCGGTCCTATCGGCCCAGTGGGGCACGTACGGCGGCGTGCCCGATAAGGCGAGCTTCAGCGTTCACGCCGCGGTCATGAGTCACTACCTCGACGGAGCTGGCTATCCGGTCGGTGGCGCGTCGGCGATCGCCCAAGGCCTCGTGCCGGTCATCGAGTCGGCGGGCGGCAGTGCCCGTGCTGCCACCCCGGTCGATGAGATTTTGATCGAGGACGGAGCGGCCGTCGGCGTTCGCACCGACTCGGGAGAGGAATACCGCGCGCCCGTCATCGTCTCGGCGATCGGTGCCGGCGAGACCGTCAAGCGGCTGCTGCCACCCGACATCTGCGAGCAGGAGTGGGCCAAGGAGGTCGCCGGCCTCGACCCCTCCATTTGCCATTTCGAGATCTACCTCGGGTTCAAAGGGGATGTCTCCCGGCACGGCGGCACGCGTACGGGCCACTGGTTCCACGAGAGTTGGAATCCCGGTGACTTCCTGTGGGCAGGCCTCGACGGGCCGATCCCTGGGGGCTATGCGTCCTTCCCCTCGCTCAAGGACGAGTCCCACGACCCCGGCCCTTCGAACCATCACACCGGTCAGTTCATGGTTTTCGCCGATTGGTCCACGGTCGCGGAGTTTGCCGACGGTGGCGCCAAGCAGCGCCCCGAAGCGTGGACGGCCTTGAAGAAGAGCGTCGAAACCAGGATGCTGGACTTCTACGCGAAGAAGTTCCCGGCACTCGCTGACCTCATCGTCTACCACGAGCTGGGCACTCCTCTGGCTACCGCGGCCTTCACCGCCCACAACAAAGGCGCGTTCTATGGGCTCGAGACGACCCCGCGCCGAGTCCTCTCGGATGCGCTCAGTCCTCGCACGCCCGTGCCGGGGCTCTTCCTTTCGGGGCAGGACGCGATGATCCCCGGCATCGCGGGTTCGCTATGGGGCGGCATGCTGTGCGCAGGGGCGATCGATCCGCGCGTGTTCAAGAGACTCGGGTGACGCGGCCGGGCACGATCTACGCTCGTCCGCGCGCGTAGACCGGCCGCGGAGATCTTCTCGGCAGCGCACGGCAGGAGAACATCGATGTCGGAAGAACACATCCCACAAGAGATGAACGCAGTCGTCTTGTCCGCATACGAGGGTCCAGGGGGCCTTCGCGTGCAGCGGCGCCCAGTCCCGAAGCCGTGGAAAGACGAAGTGCTCGTCAAGATGGCCGCTTCCCCCATCAACCCCTCGGACTTGGCCGTCTTGCACGGCCGCTATGGGTTCAGGCCCGACCCGCCCTTCGTTCCCGGTGGGGAGGGATCGGGCACGGTCGTTGCGGTCGGCCCCGGCGCGATGGGCCGGTACTTCCAAGATGGCCGTGTAGCATGCCTTTGGGATGGCAAGCGCGACGGCGCCTGGGCGCAATACATGGTCGCGTCGGTGAAGGGAGGGGTGCTTCCCTTGCACGATTCGGTGAGCCTCGAACAAGGGGCGACCTCGGTGATCAACCCGCTGACGGCGACCGCATTCATCGAAATCGCGAAGAAGGGCGGCCACGACGCGATCGTGCTCACGGCCGCTGCGAGCTCCCTGGGACGCATGATCAATCGACTCGCGCCCGGTGAAGGGATTGAAGTGATCAATGTCGTGCGTCGGGACGCCCAGACCGAGCTCCTTAGGAACCAGGGAGCCTCCATCGTCCTCAACAGCACCGACTCCGACTTTGACGAGGCCCTCCGCGGCGCTTGCCATCAGCACGACGCTCACCTGGCGTTCGATGCCGTCGCTGGGCAGATGACGACGCGGCTGCTTCGCGCGTTGCCGTCTCCTGGCAAGGTCACGGTCTATAGTGCTCTTTCCTTCGAGGCCCCCCAAGTCGCGCCCGACCAGCTGATCTTCGAGAACAAGTCCGTGGACGGGTTCTGGCTCGGCCCCTTCATCCAGGCCAAGAACCTGCTGCAGATCATGCTGATGTGGCGCCGCGCTCAGAAGCTGCTTTCCACCGACCTCCAGAGCGACATTCGGGCGAACGTCCCGCTAGAAGACGCGCCGAACGCTGTCGAGGCGTACGTCAGCCAAATGACCGGCGGCAAGTTCCTCCTGAGGCCGAACGACTGATGTCTTCGCCACCCGCTCGGCCGTTCCGCTCTCGGCTGGCGGCCTGGATCTACATCGGCATCGCGATACCGAGCCTGGTGCTCGGCGCGATCTATCTCCTCCGATCCACCTTCATGCCGTACCACGCGGTTGCGCTGGGGAAGGAGTGGGCGGAGCTCGACGCTGCAACGCAGGCATTGATCAAGGCGCTCATGGAGGTTGCGGCCGGCGGCTGGCTCGCCCTTGGAACACTGATCCTGTTCCTCGTTGCGTTTCCCATGCGCGCCGGGGAGCGCTGGGCACGATGGGCTGCTCCGACCGCGTCGCTGTTGGTCTACGTGCCCACGTTCCTCGCCACGCTGAGCGTGTCCCAACAGACCCCAGCGACGCCGCCGTGGCCCGCCAACCTCGGCGTGTGCGTCGCTGCGCTCGTTGCCCTCTTCCTCGACGCCCCCTGGCAGCGCAGCTCTACGTCTCGGACAGCACCCTGAACTGCATGAACTCGCCGCCCTCCGCAGCGGAGAGCCGCTCGCGCAGCACCGAGCCGAGCGCGAGCGCGGGCGTGAGCACGCCTCCACCTGGGGGCAATTTCTCCTGATCCAGTGCGAGGCAGAGTCCGACCTCGCCCACGATCTTCGACGTCGCGAGGTAGCCTGGATCGCCGCGACCTCGCACCTCGACCATGGCCGCGTGTTCGCCGGTGGCGGACGTCGCCTTCAGCGCGACGCGGAACTTGCCGGCACGGCGCAACCATTGTGGTGGGCCCTCACCGGACTTGGGCGACAGCGGAATCGGGTCGCCCACGAAGTACCCGAAACCTCGGCTGATCCACAGCCAGCTTGCCCTCAAGCCAGCGCCCATGGAGATGCCTTCGGCGTAGGAGCACGGTAGACGCCCGCTGAGTGCCAGCGAACGTCGTACGATGCGGGCGTTGATCGGCGCCATGAAGAACGGGGTACCGAGCGCTCTGAAGTCGGAATCGAATGTCGACCGGTCCCACCCCGCGACGGTCTCGTGCTCGAGCGTCCCCTCCGCACCCGGGGCGAGAACGTAGGGATCGCTGCAGAACGCCGCATCGTAGTTCCCCGACTCCGGAAGCTGTGCGAGCGCCTCGAGCGTCTTGTTCGTGCCTGCACTGAACGAGCCGGCGTAGTCCGTGAAGAGGGCTTTGACATGAGCAGCCTTCTTACCGCGCTGCTCCAGTTGTTCGATGGCGAGCTGGGTACCCAAGTCCGAGGGCACGCTGTCGATACCAGCGGCGAGCACGATCTTCACCCCCGCACGCTCCGCCTCTTCGTGGAATCGATCGATCATCGCCCGTTGAAACCAGTACTCGCCCGAGAGGTCGGCGTAGTGACAGCCCCGCTTCACGCAGGCCTCGACGACCGCGTCACCTCCGTACTCCGCATACGGCCCGGCCGCGGTCACGATGACTCGAGCCTTGGACACCATCGCGTCGATCGACGCCCGGTCCGAGGTATCGGCCACGATGATCTCGGGGTCCGCATCTACCAAGGACGTTCTCAGCGCGCTGAGCTTCTCCGGAGTGCGGCCCGCGATCGCCCACGAGAATCGCCGGCCTTCGGGGTGCCGTGCGAGGTACTCGGCGACGAGCCTACCGACGAACGCGGTCGCCCCAAAGAGCACGATGTCGTACGTACTCATCTCGCCCCCGACTTCAGAAGGAACCCCAGTCGAAGATCGCCGACCCCAGACGGCCCGCTCCACTTCCCTCGCCCAGTAGCTTCCAGCGGACGGCGATGGGCGGCTTGCCGGCGCGCTCCCGTCGAGACTTGCGTCGCGTCGGCTCGGTCTGTGACTCGCCGGTCGCGTCTGGCTCTGGAGTCGACGACGGCTCGCCCTCCTGGTTCGGCTCCGATTCGCGCCGGCCCGGTTGCTCGGTCGGAGCGACGACGGCCTGAGGTGGCGGCGGCTGACGAACCGGCGCTACCCGCGAGAACGAGGCAGGGGGCAGCGTCATGCTCGCAACGTCGCAGGAGTCCTCGGGGCGGTCAAGGAAGTGCTCGCCGGACGAGCCCGCATGTATTACGGAGGTTGCCTCGACGCGCCCGAATCCGAAGGACACGAACGAGTGCTATCCCCTCACCAAAACTGACCTGACCCCCTGAAACGAGGCCGGGTTGAGTTGTAGGTTATGGCCGGTCGAAACCAGGAGAGGGAGGTCAGGATGGCAGCACCGAAGAGGGCGACTCCGGCCCAGATCATCAATCATCTCCGGAAAGCGGAAGTACAGCTCGCTAGGGGGAAGTCGGTGAAGGAGGTCTGCAAGGGATTGGGGATCAGTGAGCAGACCTACTACCGGTGGCGGCGTGAGTATGGTGGGATGACCACCGACCAGGCCAAGAAGCTCAAGGAACTCGAGAAGGAAAACCAACGGCTGAAGAGGGCCGTGGCTGGTCTTACCCTGGACAACTTGATCCTGAGGGAAGCTGCCAAGGGAAACTTCTGAGCCCCGAGCGGCGGAGGCGATGCGTTGTGGCCGTCCAGCAGCAGCTCGGGGCCAGCGAGAGGAGGGCCAGTAGGGTGTTGGGCCAGGCCCGTTCGACCCAGCGTAGAAGCCCGAAGGTGAAGGAAGACGAAGAGGCCTTGAAAGAGGATGTGGTGAAGCTGGCCCGGAGGTTCGGTCGCTATGGATACCGGAGAGTGACAGGCATGCTCCGGGCCGAGGGGTGGCGGGTGAACCATAAGCGCGTGGAGCGGATCTGGAGGCAGGAGGGATTGAAGGTCCCGAAGAAACAGCCTAAGCGGGGCCGGGTGTGCACCCATACCGCATGCTCAACTAGACCGTGAGTGCGGAGGAGAGGACTGGGTTGCGGATCAGCTTGGCAACGAGTCGTGCCTGCCAGAGCTTCAGGTGGATCACTCTGGCCTCCGGGTAGCAGGCGGCGGTGAAACGCTCCATTGCGTCCGACAATGTGATGGCTTCCGGGCCGCAGATGTAGAGGCGCTTCCCCAGCGCTCGGTCGTCCTCATACGACGCTGCCACCATTCGCCCGAAGTCGGACGCAGCAAAGAAGTGCAACCCTGGCGGGTTCTTGCCGTCCACGACGAAGGCTCGTTTGCCTCGCACGAAGTTTTGCAGGGTCTCCATCACCCAGGTTGAACAGAAGATCGCGTACGGGAGACCGCTTTCCCGTACGAGCTCCTCCGTGCGCATCTTCACGTCGACTCTGTCGAACCATCGATTCTCTTCGTCGTCGCGGAGACGTAGCCGATGCGTTCGAGCTGACCTTGTGCCAACTCGATGACGTGGCTTGTGGCGGTGTACTCCGTTGCTGGCGAGAGGTTGATGTGCACCGCGTTGCACCCCGCCATTGCCAAACGGACATCGTCCATGTTTGTCGCCGATCCCTCCGCGATCTCGACGGTCCCGCCGAACACCTTGGGAGCCCTCTCGACGCTGCGGGTGAGGATCCGGACCTTGTGGCTGCCCTCCGTCAGGTGGCTCACGACCGGCCGACCCAACATGCCTGTCGCACCAATGACCAGGATTCGATTGAACATCACGCAATCCTCTCCTTTGGGGTGCTTCGCTGCCACCTCGGATATTGCCACGCGCGGACTGACCCTCACCGCGAACCTCGGCGATGCCGGGTGGGTCGCCTTCGGGCACTGCATAGCAGCGGACCAGCTGGCGCCATAATCGGGTACCGGCCGTTCTGCGACCCAGCTGTCTTCACGATGATCTACCTGATCACCGGGGTCATCATCTTGATCGGATCTCTCAAGAAAGTCGAACGCCGAATGAACGAGACAGCAACACGAGCGGCACATGTATTACGAGTAGTTCGCAGTACTGACCCGCGGTGACAGTGGCGGTGACAGCGCCCACTGGCGCTGGCTGGCGCTGGTCAGCGCTGAGACCTTGAAAACCCGCATAAACTGGCGCTCACTGGCGCTGGCTGGCGCCAGTTTGCGGCCTTGCACGCAGGAGGTCGTGGGTTCGAATCCCATCCGCTCCACTGCCCGATGGCTGGAGGCTCCGCAACTACGTAATGTGGGGCCTCTTGTCTTTTGGGAAGGGTCAATGTGACCTGTGGCGACAAGAAGGGTGACCCGGGCAGCGTAGCGGTCATCGTCACTCGCGCAGTCCTATGATCGGTGAGAGGTCTCCGGCCTCGAGATCCGCAGGTCTAGAGGACCGCCGGTAGCTCTTTCGTTGCTCACCGCCTGCTGGGCCCGCATCTTTGAGCGGAACCCGGTGAGAAAGGTAGCGTGATGTCGCCTCCGGCAAACGGTACAGACGGGCCTGATTCAACTGAGCGCATGGAATTCGCAGGTTCTGCGTTCAGACGTCATGACTCGCAGCTCGAAGCTGTCGGTCCCTATAGGGTCCTCGAGGTCCTGGGCGAAGGTGGGATGGGTGTGGTGTACCTGGCCGAGCAGACCGAGCCGGTGCGGCGGCAGGTAGCGCTCAAGATCATCAAGCCCGGGATGGATACCAAGCAGGTTGTGGCCCGCTTCGACGCGGAGCGCCAGGCGCTCGCGGTCATGGACCATCCCAACATTGCCAAGGTCTACGATGGCGGCGCCACCGAGAGCGGTCGGCCGTACTTCGTGATGGAGCTGGCGCGCGGCGTGCCGATCACGGAGTACTGCGACGCGCACAAGCTGTCCGTCCGCGAGCGGCTGGAGCTGTTCATCCCCGTCTGCCATGCTGTGCAGCACGCGCACCAGAAGGGCGTGATCCACAGGGATATGAAGCCCTCGAACGTACTGGTCACGATCCAGGATGGCAAAGAGCCCGTCCCCAAGGTGATCGATTTCGGGATAGCCAAGGCGATGGGCCAGCGTCTAACCGAGATGACGCTGCACACGCAGCGCGGCGAGGCGATCGGCACACCGGCGTACATGAGCCCCGAGCAGGCCGAGATGTCGGGTCTCGACGTGGATACGCGGACGGACATCTACTCGCTGGGCGTCATCCTGTACGAGCTGCTTGCCGGTGAGCTCCCTTATGATCTCGAGGACCTCGCGGGGATGGCGGCGCTTGTCACGCTGCGTGAGACGGACCCGCCGACGCCGAGCCGGCGATTCAAGACGCTCGGCGACCGCCAGGAGTACATTGCGCGGCAGCGCCACACCGATCCCGGCTCACTGCGCCGCGCCCTCAAGGGTGATCTGGATTGGATCACGATGAAGGCGATGGAGAAGGACCGCACGCGTCGCTATGAGACGGCGAACGGGCTGGCGCTGGACATACAGCGCTTCCTACACAATCAGCCGGTCATGGCGCGGGCGCCGAGCACCGGTTATCGGGTCGGCAAGTTCGTGCAGCGGCATAAAGCCGGGACAGGCTTCGCCGCTGTGCTGCTGGCGGTGCTGGTCGGGTTTGCGGTCACGATGAGCGTCCAGGCTGCACGGATCGCCGAGGAGCGGGACCGAGCCAACAACGAGGCGGAGACTGCTCAGCAAGTGTCGGACTTCCTGGTGGAGATCTTCGGGGTGACCGATCCCTCGGAGGCGAGGGGCAACACGATTACCGCCCGGGAGATCCTGGATCGAGGAGCCGAGAGGATCGAGACCGAACTGGCGGACCAGCCCCTTGTTCAGGCCCGGCTCATGGGCACCATGGGGGAAGTGTACCGGGCGCTTGGCCTATACGAGCCGGCCGCACCTCTGCTCGAGCGAGCTGTCACCCTTGCAGGCGCTACGCTTGGCGATGAGGACGTGCAAGTGGCGAGCTACCTGCTCGGACTCGGCACCTTGTATCGCGCCCAAGGGAGATTCGACGAGGCCGACTCCGTACTGCAACGCTCGCTGGCCATGCTGGAGAGCGCGCCGGAGCGGGCTCCTGAAGACATGGCCGACGTCCTTCACGAGCTCGGGGTCCTGTATGCCGAGGAAGGGCGGAACCAAGAGGCCGAGCCTCTGTTCCGGCGCTCGCTGGAGATCAACGAGCGGCTGTTCGGGTCGAGCCACACCAGGGTGGCTTGGGACCTCAACTCGCTGGGGGCCGTGTACTGGTCTATGGGCCGGCTCGAAGAAGCGGAGCCACTTCTCGAGCGATCCGTGACCATCAGGGAGGAGACGCTCGGCGCCGACCATCCACAAGTTGCCGTGGGTTTGACCAATCTGGCGGTGCTCAAGAACGAGCAGCGGAAGTTCGACGAGGCCGAGCCGCTATTCCGGCGCGCGCTGGCCATCGAGGAGAGAGCATTGGGCCCGGATCACCCGAGTGTTGGCGTCAGCCTCATGAACCTGGCGAACCTCTACGCCAACCAGGAGAGGTATGTCGAAGCGGAGCCGCTCTTCATTCGTTCTCTGGAGATTGCAGAGGGGGCGTTGGGGCCGGAGCACCCCGACTTGGGATTGAGCCTTTACAACCTCGCCGATCTCTACCAACGCCAGGGCGAGCTCGATCAGGCGGAACCGCTCTACGAGCGTGCGCTCGCCATCTGGGAGCAGGCGCTCGGCGCAGATCATCCCTATATGGGTTACGGGTTCCACAGCCTAGCTAACCTCTACCGGGACCGGGGGCGCCATAGCGAAGCCGAGCCACTTTATCGGCGAGCGCTGACAAACGTGGAGGCTCTCGACCCCGCCGACGCGCGGATTCCCGTGATCCTGGACGATTTCGCAGTGGTGCTCCGAGCGATCGGTGAGACCGAGGAAGCGGGAAGGTTGACGGTGCGCGCGGCAGCCCTTCGCGACTCTGTCCCATAGGCTCGGACGCGGTCAATCCGCGGCCCATGGTGCAAGCGGCGTAGCCCGATGGGCTTCGCCACTTGGTCTACGTTGGGCAAGCGTGCCCGCTCATCGCCTATTAGTACCCACGCGAGCGACCTACACGGATCAGCGTGACCCGCGGAGGATTATGCCGTACCTGCCGACGGCATAGACATCGCCCGCTGCCGTGCCCCGCACGCCTTCGCGCCAAACGTCCGTGCCGCTCGTCATCTCGCTCCAGCCGGTCCCGTCGTAGTGCAGGATCGCGCCGTCGTGTCCAACCGCGAAGACATCGCTCGACAACGTGCCCGATACGCCCGAAAGGTGAAAGACCGGAGGGCCGTCTACGGTCCACGAGCTGACTGGGTCGGGGGGCGGGGGCTCGGTTGCGCTTTCTCCGCAGGCGGCAAGGGCGGCGCCAGCGATCAACACTGAGAGAAGTCCCGGCAACGCGATCTGGGCAGGGGCATGGGATGTGGAGGCGCTGGAAGACATATTCTCAGGAAACACAAGACCGAGCGCACTGGAACCTCCTTGGCACACTCGCGCCACCGTCGGTGGTCCAGCTCTCGTCGTCGGGCGTGCGTTCATTGAGGCGTCTGTCTGGCAGCGGGGCCCGGAGGGCCACGGGGTTACTTCCATTGATGATGCATGGCAAGTTGGGATGGCCTCTGAGGGGGTTGCAAGGTTTTGTCCCCTAGCCATGGCACGCCACAGGACAGCGCTAGCATCTCGACACTTTGTTATAATAGGGGTGTCCCCATATAACGGTGTTCTGGCAAGTCAACCCGAGTGCAGGATGAAGATCATGTCCGAGAGCGCTTTCGACGAGCACGCCGCCGAGTACGACGCCTGGTTCCTGAAGAACCGCAACGTGCTGCAGTCCGAGGTGCTGTTGCTGGCGGGCTTCTTGAAGGAGCCCGACCGGGCGCTGAGCGTCGGCTGCGGCAGCGGCCTGTTCGAGAAGATCCTTCGCGACGACCACGGCATCGAGGTTCGCTACGGCATCGAGCCGGCACAGGCGATGGCGGAGATCGCAGCCAAGCGCGGCATGGAGGTGCAGAGCGGCACGGCCGAGGAGCTACCGGTCGAGGACGGGTCGTTCGACACGGTGATCATGAACGGCTGTCCGAGCTACATCGCCGACCTGGAGCGGGCCTTCGCCGAGGCGTACAGGGCGCTGCGATCGGGCGGGTACGTCGTGGTCGCCGACGTCCCGGCGGAGAGCTCTTACGGCCTGCTGTACCAGCTGGCGGCGCAGGTCGGAACGTGGGACGAGCCCGCGCTGCGTGCACTGGCCCCGGCGTACCCCTATCCGGTGGAGTTTGCGGCTGCGGCGAACTGGCGCACCACCGGGGAGAAGATGGAGCTCTTGCGGAAGGTCGGCTTCGTCGATCTGGAGACGGCGCAGACTCTGACCGCGCACCCGAAGTTCTCCGACGACGCGGTGGAGGAACCGTCGGCCGGCCACGATCGAGGCGACTACGTGGCGATCCGCGCCAGGAAGCCGTAGCGCCGACCGTCAGATCCTTCCCATCCCGGCACCCAGTGGCGGTCCTAACCGGCGACCTGCGCGGACGGCGCATCATTGGGATGTCAACGAACGCCGGACCTGCGACGCACTAACCGTAAGGCGATGGCGGGCCACGACTACCAGTCCGAGGCCATCGGGATCCTCACGTTTGCTGGAGCGCTGGCAGCCTGGGCAACGCGGCAGTAAGTCATTTGACAGGTAACGGGGTAATGGTATAGACTGTATTACCCCATTAACAAGGACGTTACCTTGTTGCTGTGATGCTTGTTAAGTCTCTGCAACGAAAGTACTTGGATGGCATCTCGTTCTCCGAGAGCCACGCAACCACGCTCAAGCGGCTCGGAGAGTACCGCGGACGCCAGGAGCTGTCTCGCCAGCAGGCGCCGGAGGTCCTGGCCTCGCTCAGGCGGGTCGCGGTGATCGAGTCCGCCGAGTCCTCTAACCGTCTGGAGGGTGTCACGGCGCCGCGCGACCGGGTGGAGGCCCTCGTTTTGCGCCCGACGGTGCCCGCTAACCGGTCCGAGCAGGAGATTGCGGGCTACCGGGACGCGTTGAACCTGATTCACGAGTCGGCCCCGGACATGGGGTTCTCGGTCAACGTCATCCTCCAGCTCCACACGCTGCTGTACCGGTACCTGCCGGGGAGCGGGGGCCGGTGGAAGATGGCGCCGAACGACATCGTAGAGCGGAATCCGGACGGCTCGGTGCGCCGGATCCGCTTTAAGCCTGTGGCACCCGTCGCGACGCCGCAAGCGATGGATGACCTCGTCACGCTGTACCGCGAGGCCGTGGACGAGGGTCGCGAGCCGCTGGTCATCGTGCCGCTCGTCGTCCTGGAGTTCCTGTGCATTCATCCGTTCAGTGACGGCAATGGGCGGGTGGCGCGGCTCCTATCGTTGATGTTGCTGTACCATTTCGAGCTCGAGGTGGGCCGGTACATCAGCCTCGAGCGCGTGATCGAGGAGTCGAAGGAGACGTACTTCGGAGCGCTGGAGGCCAGCTCGCGCGGCTGGCACGAGGGGCGGCACGATCCGCACCCCTGGATGACCTACTTCTGGGGCACGTTGCTTGCAGCCTACAAGGAATTCGAGGAACGCGTCGGCGCGATCAAGGACGCGCGCGGTGCGAAGACGGCGCTGGTCGAGGGGGCGGTGCGCCGGCGCGTGAAGCCGTTCGCCATCTCGGAGATCGAAGCCGAATGCCCTGATGTCAGCCGGGACATGGTACGCCACGTCCTGCGGCAGATGCGGAGCCGGGGGGAGATCGAGGTCCGCGGGCGCGGGCGTGCGGCGAAATGGGTACGCCGCGAAGGCTGAGGAGAGACGGATGCCGAGCCGTGTAATCCGTTTTAGGGTGGATCAGCTGTGGGATAGGTTCTGGTCGGGCGGGATCTCCAATCCGCTCACCGTGATCGAGCGGGATCAAGGCCATTGGCTTTGGGCTCGATGCTTCGTACGACTGTGATCGCAGCGCCTGCGACAACAACTGACACAGAAGTATCGATCCAGTCGATCCAGTCCGATTCGAGGGCGGACTGATAATCTCTCAGGAGATCCAGCTGCGATAGGAAGGCCGGCAGCCCCTCCTCACCCGTTGAAGTACAGATACGCCATCAGGATCAGCAGCAGCACGATCGCCGAAGTGATCACGTCGCGCCGGTCCCAACTCGCCCGTGAGAGCGCCCGCTCGTCGGCGCTGGTGGTGGCGAAGGTGAGTCCCTGGATGCGGTCCAGGGCCGGCGGATCGGTCGCGTAACTGACCGCGACCATGACGACCACACAGACCACGAAGATGAACAGGCTGTAGTACTGGAAGAAGATGTTGTTGATGATCCAGAACAGCGAGCCGGTCGCGTAGCCATCCTCGAAGCCGGGCAGCCCGAGGCCGACGGGCGTGTCGATGGCCAGCCGGAACACGCCGAGCACGAACCCGATGATCAGGGCGGCGAGGCAGCCCTTGGCGTTCAGGCGTTTGCTGAACACGCCGAGGAAGAAGACGACGAAGATGGGCGGTGCGAGGTAGCCCTGCACGGTCTGCAGGTAGTCGTATAGCCCCTTGGCGCCCTGGATGACGGGGATCCAGAAGAGCCCGATCAGCACCATGACGGTGGTGGCGACGCGGCCGATCCAGACCAGCCGGTGCTCGGAGGCTTGGGGCCGGACCTTACGGTAGAAGTCCATGGTGAAGAGGGTGGAGCTGGCGTTGAAGACGCCGGCCAGCGAGCTCATCAGGGCGGCGAGCAGGCCGGCGACGACGATCCCGCGCACACCCAGCGGCAGGACGTGGGCGACCATGAGCGGGAAGGCGGCCTGGCTCTCGGCGCGCAGCGCGTTGCCGTCGGGGCCCACGAGGTGGGTCAGCGCCGGCACTTTGCCGGAGAGGGCGAGTGCGAAGCAGATCATGCCGGGGATGATGAAGATGAAGACTGGCAGCAACTTCAAGAACGCGGCGAAGATCGAGCCACGGCGCGCCTGCTGCTCGTTGGGAGCCCCGAGCGCGCGCTGCACGATGTACTGGTCGGTGCACCAGTACCAGAGCCCGATGATCGGGGCGCAGAAGAGCATACCCAGCCACGGGTAGTTGTCGTTGAAGTACCAGGCCATGCGCCCTGCCTCTTTCACCGGGGCCCAGGTCCCCTCCAATCCGTCGGGGATGAGCGGCTTCCAGAGGTTGAACATGTCGGAGCCGAGGATCGCGCGCATTTCGCCCCAGCCGCCCAGTTTGATCAGGCCGAACACGGTGACGAGCACCGAGCCGAGGACGAGGACCAGCGTCTGGACGGTCTCGGTGTAGGCGACGGCCCGCATGCCGCCGAGCACGGTGTAAAGTCCGGTCGCCAGGATGACGAGCATCGAGCCGATCCAGAACGAGTCGAGCACGGCGAAGCCGAGGTCGAGCCGCATCCCTGGCAGCAGCGTGCCGAAGACGATGCCGCCGGCGAAGATGCCGACGGCGATCTTGGTAAGGACGTAGGCGACGAGCGAGATGATCGAGAGTATCCAGCGGGCGGTGGGTGAGAAGCGGCGCTCGAGGAACTCGGGCATGGTGAAGACCTTGGAGCGCATGTAGAAGGGGACCAGCACCCAACCGAGGACGAGCAGGCACCAGGCGTGTAGCTCGTAGTGCGCCATGGCGACGCCGTCGGTGGCGCCGGAGCCGGCCAGCCCCACGAGATGCTCGGACCCGATGTTGGAGGCGAAGATCGAGGCGCCGATGATGAACCAGCCCAGGTTGCGGCCGGCGAGGAAGTAGTCGTCGGGCGTGTCCTTGGCTTTGCCGATCACCCACCAGGCGATCGCCAGCAGGATGCCGAAGTAGAGCGCGATGACGAGCCAATCGACGAGATGCATGGTCACCTGTC
>JASFTY010000032.1:0-15134 GCA_050050535.1 Gemmatimonadales bacterium
GCCGCCAACGCCCGCGAGCCTGGCGAGGAACCTTACTACCAGCATCTCTACCGGGTAGGACTCGACGGCAGCGGCCTGGCGCTGCTCGACCCGGGCGACTTCGATCACCGCGTCGCCGTGGGCGAGTCGAACCGCTTCTTCGTCGACAACTACTCGCGGGTCAACACGATCCCGGCGGCGGCTCTCTACGACACGCGCGGTCGGAGACTGCTTGATCTCGAACAGGCCGACTTCTCCAAGCTGCTCGAGGCCGGATACCAGTTCCCGGAGCCGTACATAGTCGAGGCGGCCGACGGCGTCACCGACCTGTACGGCGTCATGTACAAGCCGTTCGACTTCGATTCCACTAGGGCATACCCGATCATCGCCTACGTCTATCCGGGGCCGCAGACCGAGGCGGTGGCCAAATCGTTCTCGACCAGCGCCTCGGAGGTCGCGCTGGCGCAGCTCGGCTTCATCGTGATCACGGTCGGGAATCGCGGCGGCCACCCGGCCCGCTCCAAGTGGTACCACAACTACGGGTACGGCAACCTGCGCGACTACGGGCTGGCCGATAAGAAGGCGGCGATCGAGCAGCTCGCCGACCGTCACGATTACATCGACATCGACCGCATCGGCATCTACGGCCACTCGGGCGGCGGCTTCATGTCGACGGCAGCGATGCTCGTCTACCCGGACTTCTTCGACGTAGCGGTATCATCGTCCGGCAATCACAACAATGACGTCTACAATCGCTGGTGGTCGGAGAAGCATCACGGTGTCAAGGAGGTCGTGGATGACTCGGCCAACGTCACATTCGAGTACAGCATCGAGAGGAACTCGGATCTCGCCGCGAACCTGAAGGGCCACCTGTTGCTGACCACCGGCGACATCGACAACAACGTGCACATGGCCGGAACGCTGCGGGTGGCTGAGGCGCTGATCAAGGCGAACAAACGGTTCGACTTCTTCATCTTCCCGGGCCAGCGCCACGGCTACGGCGACACGGGCGACTATTGGTTCTGGTTGCGGGCCGAGTACTTCGCCAAGCACCTGATCGGTGATGAGCGCCTGGCGATCGACATCAGGGAACTGAACCTGGAACGCGAGCAAACCGGGGGCCGATCGGGGGGACGATCTGGCGGACGTTGAATCGAGACCTCTATCGGTCAACGGACACGGGAGGGCAGGTGTTTCAGTGCAAAGACGGGCTACGCCTGCCCCTCTGATCCCGGGAGAACCGTGAGGCGCTCTCCGCTCTGGCTCTTACTGTTCCTGACTGCTACGCCGACCGCGGCTCAGACGGACCGCCAGGAGGACACGGCACGCAGTACGCCCACTCTGCAAGCGCTGCGGGTCGGGGGTGGTTTCGATCTCCGCCTCGATGGCACGCTGGACGAAGCGGCTTGGGGAAGCGCGGATCGAATCGGCGGCTTCCGCCAGAGCGAGCCGGCGGAAGGCGAACCGGCTACCGAGGACACCGAGGTCCGCGTTCTCTACGACGACGAGTATCTTTATATCGGCGTCCGCGCGTTCGACTCGGCGCCCGGCCGCATCGTCGGCCGGCAACTCGAGCGCGACTCACCCTTGGGGTTCGGGCGCTTCGGGCCCTCGGGTGGCGACGACGCCGTCGAGATCATCCTCGACACCTTCCACGACCGTCGCAACGCCTACTATTTCGCGACGAACCCGCAGGGCGTGCTCGTCGACGGCCTGATCACCGACGAATCGTACAGCGCCGACCTCAACTGGGACGCCGTGTGGGATGTCCGTGCGCGCGTCACGCCCGAAGGCTGGAGCGCCGAGTTCCAGATCCCGCTGCGCAGCATCCGCTTCCCCGCCGGTGACGGCGAGCAGGTCTGGGGATTCAACGTGCAACGCGTGGTCGCGCGCAAGAACGAACTGAGCCTTTGGACGTCCTGGTCGAGGGAGAACGAGGGGCTGACCCGGGTCAGCCGCGCCGGCGAGCTCACAGGCCTCGAGTCGCTGCCGGGGGGATTCGATCTGTACGTGAAGCCCTATGTCCTCGGTGACGCCGGCCGCGACTACATGGCGGAGCCGGACGGCGACGTCGCCCTGGACGGCAACGTCGGACTCGATGCCAAGCTGGGACTAGCCTCGGGCCTGGTCCTCGACTTCACGATCAACACCGACTTCGCCCAGGTCGAGGCCGACGACGAACAGATCGACCTGACCCGCTTCAGGCTGTTCTTTCCCGAGAAGCGCGAGTTCTTCCTCGAGAACGCGGGTATCTTTCAATTCGGCACCGAGGGCTTCGGCCACTGGGCGCCGGACATCCTGCTCTTCTTCTCGCGCCGCATCGGCCTCGCCGAGGGGCAGACCGTGCCGATACTCGGCGGTGGCCGGTTCACCGGTCGGGCCGGTCGTCAAACGATCGGTTTCCTGAACGTGGTCACCGGCGAGGAGGAGAACCTCGGTGTTCCGCTGACCAACTTCGCCGTCGGTCGCGTCAAGCGGGACGTGGGACAGCGTTCCTACGTTGGAGCGATCGTCACCAGTCGCCTCGAGGAGGGCGGTGTCAATAACCTGGCGGGCGGCGTGGATTGGAATCTGTGGTTCACCGACCAGATGGTGCTCGAAGGCTTCTACGCGCGCAGCAGCGACTCGGAGCCGGGAGGAGACGACCGCTCGTGGCGTGCGACGCTCGACTATACGGGCGACTGGCTGGGTTGGCGGGTCGAGCATCTGGTGGTCGGCCCGGATATGGAGCCCGGTATCGGGTTCGTCCGCCGCCAGGACATCGCAAAGACTTCCGGAACTCTCAGATTCACTCCGCGACCGCCGATCGGCGGCCTGCGCAAGATCGACATTCGCAACGAATTCGCGTACGTGGAAAGCGACCTGAGCGGGGCCGTCCAGGATCGCCGTTGGCAGTTCAGTTTGTCGCCGGAGCTCGATTCGGGTGACGAGGCGAACTTCCATGTCAACTACCAGTTCCAGCGCCTCGACAACGAATTTCCACTGGCGCCGGATGTCGTCGTGCCGCCCGGCGAGTACCAGGACTGGACCTTCGGCGTACGTCTCAGCACCAGCCAGGCACGCCCGGTATCGGCCGGGCTCGACGGCGGCGGCGGCGAGTTCTGGGACGGTCACCGCTGGTTCGTTGGCGGCGACCTGAGATTCGACAGCCCGCACATCGGGTTAGGGCTCAGCTACGAGCACAACGATGTCGATGTGCCGGGCGGCACATTCGATACGGACCTCGTGCGAGGCCGGCTCAAGCTGGCGGCCAACACCCGCCTGTTCGGCAACGCGCTGGTGCAGTACAACAGCCAGAACCACTCTTTCTCCGCCAATCTGCGCATCAACTGGATCCACCGGCCTGGCAGCGACCTTTTCATCGTGTTCAACGAGCGGCGGGAGGTCTTCGGCTCCCGCTGGAACCCGGAGAGCCGGGCCTTCATAGTGAAGCTGACCTATCTGGTGTGGTTCTAGCGCGTCAGCCGTAGCGCCTCGATGATCCCCGCTATGACACGGTTCAGGTAGCGGTTCGAGCCGCCCGGGCTCGGTCCCAGGCGCACGACCACCATATCGAGCGATGGGATGATGACCGTGTTCTGGCCCATCCAGCCGGCGGGCCAGAAGGCGTCAGGCGGCACATCGGGGAGCGCGCCACCGGCGTTCACCCAGAAGAGGCCGCCGTAGTCGCGGCCCGGGTCCGTCGGAGTCGGGGTGCTGACGAACTCGACCCAACCCTCCGGCAAGATGCGTTCTCCTTGCCACTCGCCGTCCCGAAGGTGCAGCAGCCCGAAGCGTGCCCAGTCGTAGGCGCTCACGAAATCGTAGCCCGTCATGATGAAGTTGCCGTACGTGTCCGTTTCCAACACGACGTTCCGCATGCCGATCCGGTCGAACAGCGCCCGCTGCGGGAAGCTGAGATAGTCCTCGCCTCTGGCCTCGACCGTCTGGCGGATGATCCTGCCGAGCGTCAGCGGGTCGCTGTTGCGGTAGCGGAACTGGGTGTTCGGTGGGATGTCGAGCGGCTGGTTGATCGCATGCTCGAAGACGTTCACTGCATCGAAGTAGATCATGAAGTGCTCGTTCGCGCTCGTGTACGAAATCGAATCGCCGACGCCGTAGTTCTTGAAGTCGAGCCCGCTGCTCATGTGCAGCAGGTCCCGGATCTTGATCGCGCGCCGCGGATCGATCGGGTCCTCGTGCCACTCCGGCACCGGCGCGGGCTGGTCGAGCTCCAGCTCGCCTTGCTGCACGAGCACGCCGACCAGCGCCGCCGTGATGCTCTTGCCCTGCGACCAGCTTATCTGCGGGGTGCGCCCGCTGAACCCGGGCGCATAGCGCTCGGCGATGATTTTGCCCCGGTATACTACGACCAGTGCCCGGGTGTTCTGGCCCGCATCGTCCATCGCCCAATCGAGCACAGCCTCGAGAGCCTCGGCATCCGCATCCGCCGGCAGTGGCGCCCGCGCGTTCAGCTCTCCGGTAGGCCACGGCTGAGTGGCGGGATCGGGCAGGCTCGACGGGACCACGACCGGTCTGAAGTGTATTTCTCGCGAACCCCGCTCGTGGATGACGCATCCCTGGTCGCCGTAGTAGGCCGCGCTGCGGGCCGGCGCACCGGGCGCCTTGACCGTCACGGTCCGGCTCTCGGGGTCGACGTGGTACTCGAACGACTTCTCCCAACGGAACGCCGGGAAGCGAGCGATGTCCTGCGCGACCACGGTCTCCGGGTCGCGCGGGTAGTCACGACCGACGATCCAGAGGCCGGCACAGAGATGATGGGCGCCCCAGGCCGTCGCGTGCTCTCGCTGCTCGGCGGTCCAGTTCTCCTGCGGTTGTGCATCCCGTGGGGCTACAAGAACGAGAGATGCGGCGGCGAACAGAGCGATGCGGGCGTGTCGATTCCGAGTCATACGCTTTCTCCCTTGACGACCGCTACAGCGCAGCGCGGCGACATCTGGCTCCACTCTACCGTGAATCAGCGGAAGAGCGAAGCCCCGAAGCTCCACAGGGCATCGCCGGCTATGAGACCGCCGGCGAAGACCGTCGACGGCGCGCCTTCCACCGCCGTATCACCCCGCGCCCAGACGATCCGAACCAGCAGACCCACGAGAACGGCCCAACCGGCGAGCGGATTGAATATCAGGAGTCCGGTGGCGAAGAGGATGCCGAGCTGGCGGTTCGGCCCGCCCAGGAGTTGGAGCATGGCACCGAGCACGCCCCATAACAATAGCCTGGCACCTACCTCCGGATCGATCCCAGCGTCTATGGCTGCCGCGTAGACGCGAACCACCGGCGGAAAGAGGTCAGCCTCGAAATACGACCGGTGGAAGAGCGCCACCACGGCGAGCGCGGTGGTCAGGCCGACGAGCGCGGCGAACAGCTGCTGCCGGCGGCCTGCCAGCTCGAAGGCCGCATCGCGGCCGAAACCCCGCAGGTACCATCCCGTCTTGAAGTCGTAGCCGGCGTCGGCGAACGCCGGCCCCCCGGACGCGACGAAACCTACCATCAGCGCCGCGGCGCCCGGCGGGAACCCGAGGAAGAGCGCGAGCAGCAGGAACACCAGCGCCGTCGCGAAGGCCGGAAACCAGCCGGCCTGCATCGCGGCGAGCCCGACGATGAACTCGGCGGCCAGGCAGGCGACCGCGGCGAAGACGACCCAGGCGAGGAGCTGCAGCGCGCCCATCTCCGTCCACAGCCCACCGGCCACGGCCAGCAGGACCGCGGCCAGCAGGTAGAGGCCGGTACCGCGCAGCAGCCCCGCCCGCGTCTCCTCCGGGGTACGGGTCGGACGCACGGATTGCGCCGACCCTGCATCACCCCTATTGGCTCCGTCCGCCCGGCGGCGCAGCGCGATGAGCACAGCCTGGCCCAGCGCCGTGATCCCCGCCCCGATCATCATCCCGTGGGGCACGAGCTGCGCTTCGAGGTCGATCCCCCAGGCGCCCGGCGCGTATCCCCGCACCAGAAGCCCCACGCCGAACATCGCCAGCGCCCATACGTTCCCGAGGAAGGCGATGCCGAAAGCGGCCATCGGCAGCGTACCGACCCCGACCACCCCCCGCAGTCCCCCGAACAGCCCGGACGTCCCCAGCGCGCCGGCCACGGCTCCCACCCCTAACAGCCGCCCGCGTCGGCCACCGCTATCGCCCGCCAGGATCGCCTCGGCCGACGCGATCCCGATCGGCCACGGCGAGGCGCCGGGAAACAGACGCGAGTCGAACAGCCAGTAGAGCATCGCGACGTCGATCAGCATCCCCGCCGTCGCGCCCAGCAGCATCGGCACCACGAGCTCCGGTCGGCCGACCAGGATCGGCACGCCGATCGGGACGAGCAGCGAGTTCGCCGCACCGAACGTCGCACTCGACATCGTCGTCTGGATCAGGTTCTGGCGGTGGATCGAGCGGAATGAGCGAAACAGACGCAGCGGAACCCGGGAGACGAGGATCGCCGCGATCACCGCCACGATCGACGTATTAGGCGTGACGCCGAGGCTCGTGATGATCTGCAGCCCTATGACAGCGCCGACCAGCGACACGACTAGCGCGAGTGCCAAGGTGAGCGGTTCACGCGCCCTTGGGTGCGCGCCTTCGGCTGTAGTGGACTTGGCAGGTTTCCCTGGCATCGATCGGCTGACGCTCGCGGTCCGCCGCACTCGCGCCGACCGCAGTGGTCCCGCTGAACGCTGGCAACGCCGGCAGCGGATCGGCGCAAGTTAGGTCGGCCAGGGCCAAGACAGCCAGACCCGGCCTGCGAGCGCGGCCTCCAACTGACGCGAGTGACAAACCTCGTCGCCGGGTGATACTTTGCAGTATCCACCCGGCCCACAATCACATCTCAGGGAGGACTGCCGCATGTCGTACTTCGAGCACGTCTTCGATCGGGCGCACGCACCTTCATCCAACCGGCACTTCGAGCCCATCGGTCGCCGCATGAGCTGCGTGTTGCTCGTCGCGGCGAGTGGGCTCGTTTGCGCGGCCTGTCAGCCGACTGGAGACGACCGTCCAGAGACGCTCGCCGACCTCTTCTCGGGTGCCGGGGTCGAGTGGATAGACATGTCCTATTCCTACGATGAGCGGACGATCTTCTGGCCGACCGCGCAGCCGTTCGAGCTGGAGGTAGTGTCGGCCGGCGTGACCGAGGGAGGGTACTGGTACGCTGCCAACAACTTCTGCCTGGCCGAGCACGGCGGCACCCACTTCGACGCGCCGATTCACTTCGCCGAAGGTCAGCACACCGCGGAGCAGGTCCCGATCGACCGACTCGTCGGCCCGGCCGTCGTGGTGGATGTCAGCGCCGCGGCGGCGGACGACCCCGACTACCAGGTCGGAGTCGGCGACCTGGAGGCGTGGGAGACCCAGCACGGCCGCATACCCGACGGCGCGATCCTGCTGCTGAATACCGGTTGGGGAAGCCGCTGGCCCGACCCGGAACGCTACCTCGGCACTGCCAGGACGGGGCCCGAAGCGATTCCGGAGCTTCACTTCCCGGGCCTGCACAGGGACGCCGCCCAATGGTTGATCGACAATCGCCGCATCGATGCCCTCGGCATCGACACGCCGAGCATCGACTACGGGCAGTCCACGCTGTTCGAGACCCACCGCATCCTCTATGCCGAGAACGTCCCGGCGTTCGAGAACGTGGCCGCCCTGGACCGTCTGCCCGCGACGGGCGCCTATGTGATCGCTCTGCCCATGAAGATCACCGGTGGGAGCGGTGGCCCGCTGCGCATCGTCGGTATTCTGCCCAGACCGGCGGGCGACTAACAGGTCGCTGAATAAGGGGCCGGTGAGTCAGGTCGGATGCGGCAAGATCACGTCAATAACCTGGCCAACCCTCTCGCTCGCCGACCAGCTCGACGACCGCATCCGCGAGGTCTGACCCAGCGTCGCTGTTGGTCATGACGACCACGCCAAACCCGTCAGTCCGGTGCGCGACCATCAGGCACCGATACCCCCCGTTGGCACCGCCGTGGCCGAAGTAGCTCTCGCCTTGGTTAGACCAGACGGCGAAGCCCAGCCCGAAGCCCCCGCTGACAACAGTCAGCATAAGCTCGACGAGTTCCTGATTCAGGATCTGGTTGGATGCGCCTCGCAGTGACAACTGCAACTCGATCAGGAACTCAGCCAGGTCTTCCGGCGTCATCCACAAGCCTGCCGCGGCCATCTCGGGGTAGATGTGATGAGCGCCCGGTACGACCTGGCCGTTCGAGTAGTGACCTGCACTTGCCGAGTCCAAGCGCGACTCCGGTAGAGGCTGCTCGAATGTGCTGTTAGCCATGCCGATGGGCTGTAGGACCTTCTCCCACATGATCTCCGGAAACGTGGTACCCTCGATGTCCCTCAACGCCTGCTGCATCACGACGTAGCCGCCGCCCGAGTATCGAGACTCGGTACCGGGAGTGAAATCAACGACTGTCGGCGCCGAATTGGCCGGTGGCGTGCCGTTCAACACCTGAATCAACGTCGGCCTCGATTCGCTGTAGCGATAGCCACGAAAGCCGTGCACTGTCGTTCCGGCCGTGTGACTGAGAAGGCGCCGCAACGTAACCTTCTCGACGCTCACAAACTCGTTCTCGGGGACCTGCCACGACGTCAGGTAGGTGTTGATGTCTGTGTCCAGATCGAGCTCGCCTTCCTGCACTAGCCTCATCGCTGCCACCGCGGACACAGGCTTGCTGATCGAGGCGGCCTGGAACCGAGTGTTGCGTGTCACCGGCTCGAGTGTACTTCTGCTGGCGACACCGTGGACCTCCACGTAGTCGACCTGGAAATCGCTGATCACCGCGACACCCACACCCGGCACACCGCAAAACTCCATCAAGAATCCGATATCGCTCTGATCTACGGGCCCCGAACCGTCGTCGCCACAGCCGGCGAGACCTGCGAAAAGGGCCATGCTGACGACCGTGGTGACCAGTCCCTTGATCGCCCGCATGACCACGTCGGCCGGGCGGTGTATTGGCCGGTATCCAAGGATCTCCGACATCAGTCATGCCCTCACGATCGAGAGGGCACCATCACGAGCGTCGCGAATTTCTCCCTGACGGCGAACGCGGATCGGTCACTGTTCGAGAGCACCACAAGCGTATAGCCGCTGTGAAGATAGATGTCGAGCACCGCGCTGATGCCCTCGTGGCTGCCGCCGTGTCCGACCACGCGCTCCAGCCCGTGGTCACGGATCTCGAAGCCGTATCCGGTAGGCGGTCCGCCGCGGACCGGCGCAGGCGCTGCCAGCGAACTCCAGGTCGAGTCGCTGACCAAGACCCCGGCCCGCAGGGCCATCGCGAACCTCCACAGGTCCTCGGCGCTGGCGTATTGGCCGCCGGCCGGGCTGGGAGCGACGGCCGACAGCCGCGCCGTGTTGTCGCTCCAGGTCCTTCCGGCCGCCGAATAGTGGCTCGTGTAGCCCGTCGCGAAGGCCGGGGCGGCAAGCGCCGTACTGTCGCGCGGCGGTTCGCTCAGGCCGACGATCCCGGCCGGCGCGAAGACGTGTCTCCGGAAGTAGTCGCGGAAGGTCTGCCCGCTCACGCGCTCGACGATCGCGCCCAGGAGAATGAAGCCGGAGTTGCTGTACTGGAACTGTGTGCCGGGTCTGAACTGCGGTTGCTCCGCGCGGATGATCGGCCGGTAGTCGTCGAGCGAGCGCGGGGGTGCTGCGGCGTGCAGCAGGGCCTCGCTCTCCAGAAAGTCGCCGAGCCCGGAGCGGTGCGTCAGCAGATTCTCGATCCGGATCTCCGAGGCGACATCGGGAGCCAACCAGTCGGGGCCGAGGTAACGGTCGATCGGGTCTCGGTAGCTCAGGGAGCCCTGCTCGGCAAGCTGTGCGATCGCAACGCTCGTGAACAACTTGCCGACCGACGCGATATTGAACCGCGTATCGACCCCGTTCGCGATGTCAGGGTCCCGATGTGCCAGGCCGACCGCTCGGTGTAGCAATATCGAGTCGCCCTTCCCGATGAGCACGGTGCCGGAGAAGACGTCGGCGGCCGCCAGGCGCTCGATAAACGAGTCGATGGCAGTCACGATTTCGCGCTCGTCGCGCGGCGGCGTACCTTCCAGCTCACGATACAGGTACGCGGGACCCCGGTACCACATGGTGATGCGATGCGGTTCTCGGCGCTCGACCGAGACACCGAAGGCCTGATTCATCTCTGCCAGCCGATTGCCGACCTCCGCAATGACTCGCTCGCGCGAAGAGCTCAGCACTCGAACGAAAGTGAGTTCCTGGCTCTGGGCGTACATCCGCATCAAGGCATCGATTTTGGCGTCGAGCTCCCCCGCAATGTACTCATCGGAGAAATTGCCCTCGGCGTATGTACGGATGGAGTCGTAGTCGCCCGAGTTGAGGGTCGCGATGAGTTCCGCGAGTCGCCGGCCGGGCGGAGTATCGGGCAGATTTCCCGGCTCCTGACACTTTACTGACGTGACATGGATTGCTGCGACGGCAATCAGCGGTAAGAGAACCGGTCGCAAGGCTAGAGGTTTCACGACGCCCTGTCATTTCTGTTCGGAATGAGCGGGCGGGGCGCCAGCGCTCAGCGACCCGCTTGACCAAGTCACTACGTCGAGGAACCGAAGGGGGTTTCTCCGGCTCCTGTCGTCGTACGGCGCTCGCCTTCGCTCTCGTCGGACGCTGCTGCACCCCGCATCGTCATTCCACGCGCAAAGTCTCCAGCGGATCTACCCTCAGGGCCCTCCAGGCGGGCAGCAGGCATGCGCCGAGAGCGACGATGAGGAAAAACACGGTCACGCCCGCGAAGGTGACGGGGTCGGTGGCGCCGATCTGGAAAAGCATCCCCTCCACCAGGCGCGTGGCGGCGACGGCCCCAGCAGCCCCGAGGAGGAGGCCGACTGCCACCAACATCATGCCGCGGCCGATCACCAGCCGCAGCACGCTGCCCGCGCTGGCCCCGAGGGCGACGCGAATCCCGATCTCTTGAACCCTCTGGGTGACGAAGAAGGCGAGCACTCCGTAGATGCCCAGTGCCGCCAGGGCTAAGGCCACCGCGGCGAACATACCCAAGACCGTGGTGACGGACCGGGTGTCCGCTATGGAGTTGGATATGGCCTCCTCCATCGTCTGGACATCGCTGAGGACGATATCGCGGTCCAGCTCCCAGACCCGCTCCTGGATGGGCCGGATCAGGCTCTTGGGGTCTGCCGCGGTAGCCACCGCCAGCCGCATGGTGCCCGCCGGCTGCTGGGCGTAGGGGAAGAACATTGCGGGCCTCGGTGTGCCCGCCAGCGACGAGGTCTGGTGATCCTCCACCACACCAACCACCTCGAAGAGACCCGGCTCATCGCTGCCCACATCCACGGCCACCTGACGTCCCACTGCACTGAACTCAGGGTAGACGGCCTCGGCGGTGGTCCTGCTCAGGACGATGACAGGAGCAGACCCAGCCACGTCGTTCGCCTGAAAAACTCGCCCTTCTACGAGCGGGATCCCCATAGTCGCGAAATAGCCGGGCAGGACGATGCGCCGGTCCGCCCACGGCGCATCGTTGTTCGTCTCGGGCGGTCGCTCCGGAGCCCAGATGGCGACGTTGCCCGCCGTTTGCAGGATCGGCAAGCGAGTGACCATGCCCACCGTCTCCACTCCGGGCAGCGCTTCGATGCGCTCTCGCAGACCCTCGAAGAACTGGATCCGCTGATTCGCTTGCTGGTAGTCGTCGGACGGCAGGGAGACCGTGGCGGTCAGCAGGTTCTCGACCCGGAACCCGGGATCGACCCCGCGCAGCCTGGCGAAGCTGCGAATCAGAAGCCCGGATCCCACCAGCAGGACCACGGAGAGCGCGACCTGGAGAGCCACCAGGCCGCTCCGGTAGCGGATCCCGCTCCCTGATGTGGAACCACGGCTGCCATGCTTCAACTGCTCGGCGGGGTCAGTCCGCGCCGCCGCGAGGGACGGGAAGACGCCGAAGAGGAGAACCGTGATCAGTGACAGAACCAGCCCGATGCCCAGCATGGTGAGAGAGAGTCCTACCTCTTCGATCCCCAGGAGATCCATCGACACGAAGCCCACGATCAAGTTCTGGAGCCAGACGGCCAGCACGATCCCCAGGCCCCCGGCCAGCAGGGCCAGGATCGTGCACTCCACCAGCAGCTGGCGAGTGATATGGGAACGGGTGGCTCCCAGGGCGGCCCGGACGGCCAGCTCCGAGGTGCGCGTCGATCCTCGAGCCAGGAACAGGTTGGCCACGTTCCCGCAGGCGATGAGCAGGACGAGAACGATGGCTCCCGCCAGAACCAGGAGCGACTGCCTGTACCCCTCCACCATCGCCGTATGAAGATTATCGAGCCGCAGTGCCTTGCGCCGGTTGGAGTCAGGGTACGCTTCCTCGAGCTGAGTCGAGATGACGTCGATCTCCGATTGGGCAGCCTCCAGGGAAACGCCGGGCGCCAGCCGTCCCACCAACAGCCAGTTGTGATATCGGCGCGTGATGGGATTGCTGTTACCCGGCCAGGGGGGGACCCAGAGGTCCGAGTCGTAGAGAAAGCGAAACCCGGCCGGCAGGACGCCCACGACCGTCATCGGGTCCCCGTTCACCGGGAGACTCCGGCCCAGCACGTCGGCAGAGCCTCCGAACCACCGTTGCCAGAAACCGTGGCTGATGACCACCTCGCCGCCGCCCGCCGCGGGTCGCTCCTCGATCGTGAAGGAGCCGCCCAGGTGAGGGACCACACCCAGGGTGCTGAACAGGTTGCTGGTGACGCTGGTGATGCGGGCTTGTTCCGGTTCGCCTGTCCCCGTGATCGTCACCAAGAGAGAGCCACCGCCTATGGTGGCCAGCGACGACAGGCTCTCGCTCTGGTCCCGGTAGTCCATGTAGTCGGGAAAGGACGCCCACGGATTCACGTTGCCGCTGAACGTGGCCCGCCCAAGCACTAAGCGGTCCGCGCCCGGGAACGGAAGTGATCGCCTCAACGCCGTGTCCAGCACGGAGAACATGGCGGTCGTCGCTCCAATGCCCAGGCCCAGCGTGATCAGGGCCACGAGCGTGAACCCCGGTGTCCGGCTCAGTGTGCGGATGCCGTAGCGAATGTCCAGCCTCAGATCGGTCACCCTGCTCCCTCCGATAGCCCGTGATCTTCCTCGTGACCCCACAGCCGAGCTGTTGCGGCCGATCGGATATCTGTCGTCTCTACGTATTGGATCGCCCGAAGATTCATAAGGTTGCTGGGGCGGTACTGCCAGCTCCAGGCTCAATCCAGGCCGGCCGCACCATCACGCCCCTACCCACCCCCCAACGCTGAACGAGCGATGGGACGCGGCTCGAGCCACCGATCACCGCCGTCTTCCACCAGCGTGCCGTCCCTTTGTGCCGCAGCCAACGTGGCATTTGAGTGGCGGTTTCCCACATTGTGCACTGCACTCGGGATGCCTTACACTTGCAACGCGAAAGCAGGGCCGACCTGCGGCATAGTGGGAAACCGGTGAGGATTACGGTCGAGATGGGGATCTACAGACAACCCAACAAGTGGCAGTGCGGACCGTTCGCGCTGAAGCACGGCCTCCTGGTGCACGGTATCCTGGCCCCGGAATATGCGATCTCGAGAGCCGCTGGCACGACATGGCACGGTACCGACGAGGGACGGCTGGCCAGGGCTGCCCGTCGCTACGGCTGCGATCTCCTGATGATCCGGAGGATGGACCCAAACCGGGCGCGCCGTGAGCTGGTCGCGTATCTTCGCCGTGGCATACCCTGCCTGCTGTGCATAGATCAATGGGACCACTGGGTCACGCTGGTCAAGGAAGAAAAAGGGCAGTTCATACTCCTCGACAGCAACGACCCGGCAGTCCTCGTCATCGCCTCCTGGCCGCGACTGAAACGGATGTGGGTGTACGAGGAGGCCGACGAGTTCGACGAGGAGATGTTCTACAACGTGTACGACCTACATCCGCTCGTGCCCCGCGGTCGCGTCCGCACGCGGGCGAAGTTCTCACTGGAGCGTGCACGCTACCTGCGTCGCAAGTCGAACCGGGAGTTCGCACGACTCTGGGACGAGTACGTGAACGACCTGCTCGCCATTTGCCGACCGCGCACCCCTCAGAGTACGCGGAACATCTCGCTGGGCGAGTTCTTGCGCCGCCACGAATCGATGATACTGGAACAACTCGACTTCTGGCACGGCGATATCAACCGCGTCGCGGCCCGCAGGGTGCTCGACCGGATGCACTTCGTCGCCGACACCTACGGACTGATCATACCCGAGGACGACGAAAAGCGGGCGATCGCAGCCATCGGCATCATACTCGGCTTGTGGGCAGCGGCTGAGTACGGCGTCGGTCCCATCTACAAAGCCGACGCATAGCGATGATGGTAAGGGCGGTAGCGCCAACCCTCGGAAATCTCGTGCAAGGTGCGACGGGCAACGACCGAAGGTGAGTGGGTATGATCGCCGATTATCTTGCATCACTCCCGCGGCGCTGCTACGCTAGACCGGCTAGCCAGCGTCACGTCAATGCCAGTGCTCTGACTGCCCTGATCGGGTGAGCGGTCCCTTCTCTGCCCGCAGCCACGGGGGATATACGCGATGCGGATCAGAATAAGGAAGGGTCTGGACATTCCCCTGGCCGGCGAGCCGCAACAGGTCATCGAGGACGGGCCGGTTGTCCAGTCGGTCGCACTGCTCGGTGCCGACTACGTCGGTCTTCGGGCTCGCCTGCTCGTTGACGAAGGGGCGCGGGTCGAGCTCGGCCAGCCGCTCTTCACTGACCGGAAGAATCCGGGCGTCAACTTCACCGCGCCGGGCTGCGGAGTGGTGCGGTCGATCACCCGCGGAGAGAAGCGAAGGCTTCAATCCGTAGTGATCCAGCTCGAGGGGACCGCTGAAAGGACGTTCGCCTCGTACGCACCCTCCGAGCTCAGCCGGCTTACTGCAGACCATGTCGTAGAGAATCTCCTGGCATCCGGACTGTGGACCGCTTTCCGCACGCGGCCGTTTAGCAAGGTGCCGGTCCCGGGCACAACTCCGCATTCGATCTTTGTCACGGCGATCGACACGAATCCGCTCGCCTTGCTGCCCGATCTGGTGACCCGCGAGCACCCCGATGACTTCTACCGCGGTCTCGAAGCGATTGGGGTGCTCACCGATGGTCCGGTGTTCGTGTGCACGGCCCCGGGAGCGGAACCCCCGACTCCGCCCGAGCCGCGGTACCGGGCCGTAACG
>JASFTY010000033.1:0-15001 GCA_050050535.1 Gemmatimonadales bacterium
CAACATCGAAGTCCATCGGGAATTCTCGAATGTCGAGCATGGGACCAGTACAACAGGGGAGGTCGGGAGGTCAAGAACCGCTTCGGCTTCCCCACCTCCCCTGACCTCATCAAAGAGCGAGCTCGAGGTTTGGGATGCGGGATGTGAAGTTCAATCTTCGAACTGCACATCTCACATTTCGAACTTCGATCCCAAGATTCCCCAATCGACTTCTTAAGTGTCAGTTCCGATTTCTCTTCAAGTACTCGTCTACTACCTCCATGAACTCGACGTTGGTCATGTCCGCGCCCGAGCCTGAGGGGCTGTACCCGATCCAGCAGTGCGGCTTGCGTGGCCCGTATTCGAAAGACGCGTCGGCCGCGGGGTCATCCACCGCGCTCAGGAACTCCTCGAGCCGATGGACGCCGTTGTTCAGATAGAACGAATCCATGTCGCCGACGGCGAAGTGGAGCTTGCCGGTCAGCTTCGGGCCGAGTGTCGGCCAGTTGCGGCGTAGGATCTCGTGGAGGTCGTAGTGCTCGCGCCAGTATTCGGCGACGCGGTGGTCGATGGTGCCGGTCACGGGATCCCAGATGCGCTGCGGGTAGCCGTCGGCGCCCACCGGACTGTACAGCGCCTCCCAGATCGCCCACTGGCCGCCCGAGCGGCCGTTCGGTCCGACGGCCAGCTCGTATCCGTTCTCCTGGCGCATCGTCATCACGACGCTTCCGTCCGTACGGCGCTGCGCCGGCCGCTCGACCTCGATCCACTCGCCCCCGATCTCGTAGGCGTTCTCGTCCTCGTAGATGTCGACGATCTGGTAACAGTGGAAATCGACGGGGTCGGGGCACCAGCCCCAGGCGCCGCCGAAGAAGTCGGGGTAGAAGATCTGCATCGCCAGCGCCTCCCAACCGCCCGTCGAGCCGCCGGCCAGCACCCGCGCCCACGGCTCGGCGACGATCCGGAACTCAGCTTCCAAGTACGGGATCAGCTCTTCGACCAGCGCATCACCGTACGGCCCCACGTTGGCCGAGTTCACCGAGTACGAGGTGTCGTAGTACGGGTTCGCGTCACGGAACAAAACGACGATCATCTTCGGCGAGTCGGGCGAATCCCAGAACTCGGTGAACCCGGAGCCGCGGCCGCCGCCGTCTCGCGCGCCATACCCGAACGGCACGCGCCGCCCAGGGAAGTGTCCCTGATAGTAGATGGCCGGGTAGCGCCGCTCCGGGTTCGCCCAGTAGTCGGCCGGCAGCAGGACGTTGGCGCCGATGTACATGTCCCGACCCCAGAACTCCGATACCAGATCGCTGCGGATCTTCACGAACCTCACCAGCTCGCCCTCGTCTCTCGGGTTCCCCTGCTGCAACGATTCGCCGGGCTCGAGCGGCTCCAGCGGCGATATGACCTCGCTCAGCTCGAGCCGGACCGGTCCGCTCGACTCGGGGTCGAGATGGAACTGACGCACCACGCTGTAGGCGTTGCCAGGCGCCCGGAACGGACTCTGGCCGGCCCCGGAGTTCAGGTGCATCTCGACCACGTGGCCATCCGAGCGAGCGAAGCGGGTGTAGACGTTCAGGAAAGCCTGCACGTAGTACTCGCCCGGCGGGATCTCCGCCGTGGAGGCCAGTGGGTAGCCGACGATCGCATCGTCGGCGCCCGACAAGACGACCTGGTCGCCGCCGGAGAAGTCGCGCACGTCCATCCCCCAGAAGGGGACGCCGCGCGGCCTAGCCTGGAACCGGGGCTCGCGCCGCTCGTCGGTGGATATGATGACGAAGACCCGGCCGACCACCGGCACGTCGAGTCCGAGCTCGGCGATCGCCGACGCAGCGTCCGCGCCGAGCTCGACGTGGAAGCGCAGCGGTTCGGTCCGACGGCCGCGCGCGCCAACGATCGAGACGCCCAATAGGGCGAGGGCCCCCACGAGAGCTGCCGCGACGCCCGGTCGCCTCATCGCCTTTCTCCAGATACTAGAAGTGTGAAGGGGCAAGTTCGATGTCTATTGGGAATTCTCGAATCTCGATTCGAGAATTCCCAAAGGCCTTCCGAACTGTCAGCTCCCTACGTCTAACCTCGCGCGGGGTGAGCAGGCAACCCCGCCTACTTGCCTATGCAGAACTCGGAGAATACGTGGGCCAGCAGGTCATCGGGCGCGATTACCCCGAGTAGCTCTTCCAAGGCGAGCGCCGCGGCCCGCAGGTGGGTGGCCGCGACCTCCGGCGGCACAGCGGACGACCGGGCGCCGAGGAAGGCCTCGACCTCAGCCCGCGCGCGACGCAACTCCCGGGCGTGTCGCTCCCGCGTGACCAGCGGCAACTCGGCCTGCAGGGCGACCCGTCCCGAGAAGACGGTTGCCACGAGCCGGTCGCTCAGCTCGCGCAGTCCGTCTCCCGTCACGGCGGACGCAAAGACCTGCGGCGCATCGATCTCTGCCGAGGGCTCGCGCTCGACCGACCCGACCAGATCGCTCTTGGTGCGGACCACGATCGCCATGCCGTCCTCGAGTCCGGCGAGGAACTCGAGCTCCTCGCCGCTCGGCCGACGGCCCGCCTCGACGCAGAACAACACGACGTCGGCGCCTGCCAAGTAACGGCGAGCCACTTCGACACCCAGGCGCTCCACCGCACCGGTCGCCTCACGAAGGCCCGCCGTATCGACTAGCCGGAAGGGATAGCCGCCCAGCGAGACCAGCGCCTCGACAGCGTCGCGGGTGGTGCCCGGCTCGGCGGTGACGATCACGCGCTCGGCACCGCAGAGCGCATTGAACAGGCTCGACTTCCCGACGTTGGGCCGCCCGGCGATCACGGTCAGCGCGCCCTCGCGCAACAGGTCCCCTTCCGCCGCCGTCTCCAGCAGCCGATCGATCCTGCTCAAGAGCTGTCGGGCCGCGCCGTCGATCTCGCGGCCCGGCAGTGGCCCCGCGTCTTCCTCGGGAAAGTCGATGTCGTAGACCAGTAGCGCCTCGCAGTGCACGACGGCCTGACGCAGCTCCTCGATCCTCCGCGACAGCCCGCGCTCCAGCTGGTGCACGGCGGCCCGGTGCTGGGCGCGCGAGCGTCCCTCGACCAGATCAAGAATGGCCTCGGCCTGCAGGAGATCGAGCTTGCCGTGCAGGAAGGCCCGGCGCGTGAACTCGCCGGGCTCCGCCAGGCGGGCGCCCGCGGCGAGCACCGCATCGAGGACGAGCTGTGGCGCCAGCGGCCCGCCGTGGCAGCCGAGCTCCAGCACGTCCTCGCCGGTGTAGCTGTGTGGGGCAGGGAAGTAGGTGGCGAGCACACGGTCGAGCGGCTCACCGCCCTCCGGGTGGCTCAGCCAGCGGAGCAGCGGCCGGCGCTCGGGCAACGGCGGCCCCAGCGTTCGGGAGATGATCTCTGTGACCCGGGGACCGGAAGCGCGGACGACGGCGATAGCCGAGCGGCCCGGGGCCGTGCAGATCGCTGCGATCGTGTCGTCGTGCATAGGGAAATACGCCAGCCGACCGTGCCGTGCGACTATGCGGGGTGTGTCTCTTCTATCGCTTCGGTTTGCGTGCCGCCTCCGGAACCGCCGCCTTCCGCGCCCGGCTCGCCCCCTTCGCTTTCCCGGGTGGACTCGCCTTCGCGGGTGAACTCGCCTTCCCGGCTACCTTGCGCCGTTCCTTGTTCAGGTAGAGCTGCTGAGGTATCGACGCCAGGTTCATCGTCGCGTAGTACAGGTTGAGCCCGGAGGCGAACTTCAGGAAGAGCACGGTGATCATGACCGGCATGATCCACATCATCATCTTCATCTGCGGGTTGGCCTGCGGCATCGAGCGCTGACCGAGCCACTGCATGAGGAAAAGCGATAGGCCCATCAGCAGCGGGATGGCATAGAGCGGGTCCGGCTGCGAGAGATCGGGCAGCCACAGGAACGGCACACCGCGGAACTCGATCGTGTCACGGAAGACGAAGAACAGCGCGATCAGAATAGGGAAGGGGAGGAGCATGGGGAGGCAGCCGCCCAGCGGGTTCACCTTCTCCTCGCGATAGACCTTCATCATCTCCTGCTGGAGCTTCTGCGGGTCGTTCTTGTACTTCTCCTGTATCTCCTTCATCAGGGGCTGGACGCGCATCATCGCCATCTGTGAGCGCATGCTCTTCTGATAGAGCGGGAACAGGACGACGCGGATCCCGATCCCGAACAGGATGAGGACCCACCCGTAGCCCAGCCCCAGGGCGCTGTGCGACCACACGAGTACGGCCGTGATCGCGCCGGCCAGCGGGCGCAGGATCGGCTGCAGCCACTTGTATCCGTAGGGCACGACCTGGTCGAGCTCGGGGCCAGCGGCGGCGAGCTTGCGCGGGTCCTGCGGGCCGAGGTACACGTTGTAGTGGAAGTTCCCATCGCGGCTCACCGGGAAGCTGGCGATCCCCTGCGCACGATACGGCTCGGGGCTACCGCGAATGATCAGGCCGCCGAAGCGCGCCTGCGAGTCGGTCTCCGGCGGCAGCGCCAGAGCGGCGACGAAGTATTTCGTGCGGACCGCCACCCAGTCGAACGGACCGTCCAGGGTCAGGCGCTCGCCCGGCTCCACGTCCCCGATCTTCTGCGACCGCACACCCTCAGGGCCGCCGCCGGCGAACGCCAGGTTCGACCTGTAGTCGTGCTCGGGATCCCACTCGTTGCTCAGCAGGCCGGCCCCGAGTCCCATCTGCCACCAGCCGGTGGCGGGCACACCGCTCAAGCGCCCATCGAGGTGCACGGTGTAACTGTCCGGGTGGAAGGTGTAGGTCAGCTCGACCCGGAACGGCGAGCGCGCGTGCTGGTACGTGGCCGTCAACTGCTGCGCCGCTCCGTTCTCGGCCAGCCGCAGCTCGCGCGCCTGGAATTCGAAGCGCACTCCGCGCAGGTCCACCGTGTCCTCGCCGATCACCCACTGGTGCGAGAAGAAGTTCTCCGTTCCGGCGGGCACGAGCTGCACCGGCTCGCCTTGCGTCTGATCGGCCAGCGACTCGAAGCTCAACATCTCGGCCGACACCAGACGCGCGCCCCGCTGGGCGAAGCCGAGCCGGTAAAGCGGGCCGCTCACCCAGGCGGTGTCCTCATCCGCCTCCGGCTCGGCCGCCGGGGTCAACGCACGCAGCGCCGGCTCGTCCCGCGGCATCTCCGGCAGCTCGGCCTGCGCCGGCTGCTCCACGGTCGGTGACCAAGCCTCCTGTCGGGCGACGGCCGTGTCGGCATCGACCTGCGGCGGCGGCGGTGGTGCCGGCGGGAACAGCAGGTTCACCGCGAACACGGTGGCCAGCATGAGAACGATCGCCAGAACCAGCCGCTTCTCGGTATCCATCTCAGGGCACCGGATCGTAGCCGCCGGGCCGGAACGGGTGGCAGCGGGCGAGGCGTCGCAGAGCGAGCCAAGTGCCTCTCAGGGCACCGTGGCGTTGCAGCGCCTCGATGGCGTACTGTGAGCAGCTGGGCGTGTATCGGCAGGCGGGCGGCAGCCAGGGCGACACGACCCACTGATAGCCTCGGACGAATATCACGAAGAGCCTTGCGAGCATAGCGCTTCCGCCAATTCGCGGATCTCCTCCCTCAACCTCTCGAACCCAATATCGTAGGCCGGGGCCCGGGCCCGAATCAAGACATCGAGCGCCGACCCTCGATCGCGGCAGCGCGGCAGCAAATCCAGCCGGGCGCCCTCCCTCAGCCACCGCTTGAGCCGGTTGCGCTCCACGATCTTGCGACCGTGTTTGGGCACGACGAGGGCCAGCCGTACACGCAACGCGGGGGACTCGGCGACGAACACATCCAGGTGCTCCGTCCGTCTCCGCTTCCCCCTGCGATAGAGATCTCGAACCTCTGACCTTTTCCGGATCCGCGCCGTCCGCGGGAACCGGAAACGCCCGCGACCCGCGCGTCCTACTTCTTCGGTATCGTCGCCGCCAGTCGCTTGCGTCCCTTGCGACGCCGACGGTTCACCGCGTGCCGGCCCGCCTTCGTCCTCATCCGAGCCCGAAAGCCGTGCTTGCGCAGGCGCCTGCGATTCCGAGGGCGGAATGTCGGTTTCATGGGGTTGCCCCCCAGATATCGTTGCCAACCAAAGACTTCTCACGATAAGGAAAGGGAGCCCGAATATATTCGCTACCTCACCACCAATCAAGCCGGCCGCCGCCCTCACAGCCCTCCCAACGCCAGGGCCAGCGAGCGCACACCCAGCATCGCTGCCATCACTACGGCCAGCGCACCCAGAAGGTTTGACGCCCGCCCGTTCGACCAGGCCCCAAGCAGGCTCCGATCGTTCGCCAGGTAGAGCAGGAACGCCGCCACCACCGGCAGCAGCACGCCGTTCGCCGCCTGCGCGAATATGATGGCCGGGACCGGCCTGAGCGCCAGCAGCGAGAAGAAGACGCCGGCCGCGAGCACCGGGATCCACACACCCCGCGCGCTCGCCGACCTCAGATCGACCCGCCAGCCCAGGACCCCGCAGGTCGCGTACGCCGCCGCCAGCGGCGCCGTGATCGCCGAGGACAGACCGGCCGCCAGCAGCCCGCAGGCGAAAAAGCCGCCCGCCCACCGTCCCAGCGTCGGCTCGAGCGCCTGGGCCATGTCGCCCGCGCTGCTCACACGCAGCGCCGCCGGCAGCGCCGCAGCCGTCACCAGGACCGCCAGCGAGATCATGCCACCGAGCGAGATCGAGATCGCCGTGTCCGCACGCGCGGGCCCCAGGCCCTCCACGCCGCGCCACCGCTCCCGCGCCGCCGACGCGTGGAGGAACAGGTTGTACGGCACGACCGTCGTTCCTACGAGCCCCAAAGCCGTCAGCATGGCGCGCCGGTCGCCCAGCGCGCCGGGCACGAGACCCCCCAGCAGCGCCATCGGCTCGGGGCGCGCCGCTACCGCGGTCGTCAGGAACACCGCGCCCATCACCGCCACCATCCCCACCAGGACTCGCTCCACCCACTTGTATCGCCCGCTCCACAGCAGCGCGAAGGCGAGGAGCCCCAGGCCCGTCGCCCACAGGCGCCCGCTGCCACCGACCAGCTCCTGCAGGCCCAGCGATCCGCCCAGCAGGTTCCCCGTCTCGTAGGCGGCGTTGCCGACGACGATCGCGCCGATGACCAGCGCCGCCGACGCGACGCGGCCGGCGCCGCCGGCGAAGCGGCGCCGCATCGCCTCGCCCAGCCCCATGCCGGCGACGACGCCGAGTCGGGCCGACATCTCCTGAAGTACCAGCGCCGCCAGGACCGAGAAGGCGAGCGCCCAGACCAGGGTGTACGCGTAGTCCGCGCCCGCCACCGACGCCGTCGTCACCGTCCCCGGCCCAACGAAGGCCGCCGCCACAATCGCGCCGGGGCCCAGCCTCACGTCGCGTAGCCTCATCGCTTTTCCTTCGCTCCCCTTGCTTGACTTCGCCGAGCGGTCAATCTAAGATGGCGCGCGGCTTACCTCACCAGCCGCCATCCAGCATTCACTCTCGCGTGAAGCACGCTAACCCCGCCAGCGTCCGGAGTCGATGGAACTGACCGCAGAGGAAGCCTGGTCGAAAATTCTCGAGGGCGCTAGGGCCACGCTTCCTGAGCAGACCTTTCGCACCTGGCTGCACCCGACCAAGGCGCTGGCCCTTTCTAGCGACCAGCTGGTAATCGGAGCGCCCAGTGACTTCGCGGTCGAATGGATCGAGGGGAAGTTCGGGGACCTGCTGACCTCGCTGGCGCAGCAGCTGTTCGGGGCGGAGTTTCGCCTCGCCTTTGAATGCCGGCCACGGGAAGGGGATACGCCGCCGGTGCTCCGCGCGATGCCGGTGGTCGGCCTCGAGGAGCTGCCGCAGGGCCCGGGACGCGAGTGCCCGGAGCCGCGCCCGATCATCGGCACGCTGAACCCGCGGTACACGCTGGACAGCTTCGTCGTCGGCAGCAACAACGAGCTCGCCGCCGCCGCTTCCCAGGCGGTCGCGGAGGCGCCCGGCCGAGCCTACAACCCACTCTTCATCTTCGGGGGGGTGGGGCTCGGCAAGACCCACCTGATGCACGGGATCGGCAACGCCGTCCTGCGCAAGTTCCCCGGCAGCCGAGTCGCGTACGTCCCGACGGAGCAGTTCACCAACGAACTGATCGCCGCTATCCAGGCTCGCCAGACGACCCAGTTCCACAACCGCTATCGCCGCATCGACGTGCTGCTCGTGGACGACGCTCATTTCCTGGCGGGGAAAGAGGGGACACAGGAGGAGTTTTTCCACACCTTCAACGCCCTCCACGATGCCCAGCGGCAGATCGTCCTGACCAGCGACCGGCCGCCGAAGGAGATCCCGGACCTGCAGCACCGCCTCATATCGCGCTTCGAGTGGGGACTGGTCACTGACGTACGGCCGCCCGACTTCGAGACCCGGATGGCTATCCTCCACTCCAAGGCTGAGCAAGACGGCCTCTCCATCCCCGCTGAGGTATGCAGGTTCATCGCGGAGCGCTGCCACTCCTCGGTACGCGAGCTGGAGGGGGCGATCATCAAGCTGCTCGCCTACAGCTCGCTGACCCAGCGTGACTTGTCACCGGACCTGGCACGCGAGGTCCTCGGCGGGACCCTGGGCCCGGTCCGCCAGGTGACCGCCGAGCGTATCGAAGCGCTCGTGGCGGAAAGTTACGGCGTATCTGTAGCGGAACTCTACTCCAAGAAGCGCCAGCGCCGGGTCACCGATCCCCGGCAAGTGGCGATGTATCTACAGAAGCTCTTGCTGGACCTGCCGTACACGCAGATCGGCCGCCGCTTCGGTGGCCGCGACCACTCCACCGTCATCCACTCTATCCAGAAGGTCGAGGAGCAGCTGGCCAAGGACCCCGACTTCCGCAGCCGCGTCAACGCCCTGCGGGCACAACTCGAGTAGCGCGAGCCTCCGGCCAGCCACACGTGGACAGAGCAGTGGACTTCACGTACACATCTGATGGTGCGGTCCACCGCGCACCCTCACCGTCCCCAGGCGCCCCGGCCCCCGGCACCCCTCTCCCCACACCCCCCACACCCACCCCGCCGGCCGCCGCCGCTTCCCAAGCCAAGCCCAGCCGGCCCGCGAGCACTTGCCCACGAATCCACACCCCTACTACTACTACTCTAGACTATTCTATTAGAGGCAGTAGAATCATCTGGGCCGGGGATTCCGGGAGACCTTAACTGACAGGTGATCCACGATGAAGGTAACGATCACGCGGGAGAACTTTCAGCGAGGCTTGTCAGCGGTGGCGGCGACGATCCCGACGCGGACTACCCTGCCAGTCCTCTCCAACATCCTGGTGGAGACCCTGGAGGAAGGGCTGCGGGTCAGGGGTACCGACCTGGACATTTCGGTGAGCGTGCAGACGGCGGGCGACGTCGAGCGGCAGGGGGCGATTACCGTGCCGGCGAAGAAGGTGGCCGACATCGCGCGTGAGCTGCCTGACGCACCGGTGCAGCTCGAAGCGGAGGGGGGGAGGGCGGTGCTCGTGTGTGGGAAGGCCAGGTTCCGCTTGAACACGCTTCCCAGCGAAGAGTATCCGTCGTTCCCGGACGTGCCGTTCCCGGAGGGCTGGAAGCTCCGGGGTGGCGAGCTCCAGAGCCTTAGTGCGCACACTAGCTTCGCCGTGTCCAGCGAGGAGACGCGCCCCGTACTGAATGGGGTCCTCTGGCAGGTCCGCGGTGACGAGATGCGGATGGTCGCCACGAACGGCCACAGGCTGGCGAAGATGGCGGTGAAGCTCGAGGTGGGCGCCAGCGACGACGACCTTATCGTGCCCCCGAAGGCGCTGCAGCAGGTGGAGCGGCTGTTCGATGCAGAGGACGAGCTCCAGATCGCGCGCTCGGAGAGCCACCTCGGCTTTCGGACTGCCCGCACCGAGGTGTACACCCGGCTCATCGAGGGGCCGTATCCGAACTATGAGCAGGTGCTCCCCAAGACTCACGACAAAGAGTGCCTGGCAGATCGGGGTGAGCTGACCGCTGCGATCAAGCGTATGGCCATCGTCGCCTCGGATCAGACACACCGCGTCCGGCTCAGCTTCGCGCCCGAGAAGCTCGCGCTGGCGGTGCAGACGCCCGACCTCGGCGAGGCCGAGGACGAGCTACCCATCCAGTACGAGGGTGCTCCCATAGACATAGGCTTCAACGCGCAGTACCTGCTCGAGGTGCTGCGCTACATTGGCAGCGATGAGGTGAAGGTGAGGCTCAGCGCGCCCGAGCGCCCGGCCACCTTCGAGCCGGTGGGAGGCGAGCACGACTACCTCTGCCTGGTAATGCCGTTGCGGCTCATGGAGTAGGGCAAGGGCGTGGGCCACTACACACTGCGGGCCCGGTGAACCGGGCCCGCCGGCATCTGGGGCCACGAGCCTCAGCACATCTGCCCCGCTACTCGTAGCGCAGAGCGACGATCGGGTCGAGCCCCGCGGCCCGCCGCGCGGGGTAGATACCGAAGAACACCCCAACGCCCGCCGCGAAGCCGAGCGCCAGGCCCACTGCCTGCGGCGCCACTGCGGTGTTCCAGTTCGCGAAGTACGACAGGGCCAGCGCGGCCCCGGCGCCGCTCAGCAGCCCGAACAGGCCGCCGAGCATGCAGAGCGTCAACGCCTCGGCCAGGAACTGGAACAGGATGTTCCGCTTCGTCGCGCCCATCGCCTTGCGGACGCCGATCTCGCGGGTCCGCTCCGTGACCGAGACCAGCATGATGTTCATGATCCCGATCCCCCCTACCATCAGACTGACGAGGGCGATCCCGGCGAGCAGGATGGAGAAGGTCCGTGTCGTCTCTTGGAAGGTCGTGATCAGGTCCGTCCGGTTGCGGATCTCGAAGTCGTTCGCGTCACCGGGGCCCAGGTGGTGCTCGCGGCGGATGATCCGCTCCACCTCGACGACCGCCTGGTCGACCAGGTCCGGCGAAACGACCTCTAGGGTAAGCGAGGAGAGTCGGTCGCTGCCGCTGATCCGGTAGCGAGCAGTCGACAGCGGGATGACGGCCCGGTCGTCCACGCTGTAGAACCCGCCCATCTCGCCCGAGGCGGCGAGCACGCCGATGACCTCGAACGGTATGGCGCGGATGCGCACCGTCTCGCCGACGATCTGTTCCGGGTAGTCGCTGAGCCGCGCGGCCAGACTCGACCCCAGGACCACCACCGTGCGCCGCGCCTCGACGTCCGGCTGGGCGAAGAAGCGGCCGTACTCCATCTCGCGACCGTGCACCCGGGTGTACTCGGGCACGGTGCCCAGGACGCGGACGCTGGCGTTCCGGTTCAGCAGCTCGATCTGCAGTTCGGTGCTCGTCTCGGGAACGACGGCGGAGAGCAGCTCGGCTTCCGCGACGAGGGCCTCGTAGTCGTCGTAGCCGATGAACGTACCGCCGGCGGCCCCGACGCCGCGGTGCATCCGCCAACCGCTCGAGACGGTCAGCTGGTTGGTGCCCATCGACTCGATCTGTTCCTGCACCGCGCGCTGCGCCCCTTCGCCCATAGCGACAACGGTGATCACCGCGCCGACCCCGATGATGATCCCCAGCATGGTGAGGAAGGAGCGCATCTTGTTGGCGCGCAGCGCCGAGAGCGCGACCTTGATCGTCTCCCAGAGCATGCGACTAGCTCCCCTGTCTCTGCATGCCCGGTACGCCGCTGCCCCGGAAGCGCTGGAACCGCTCGAGCATCTCGGCCCGCTCGCGTAGCAGCGACGCGGTGGGCAGCATACAGACCGAGTCGCCCGGCTGGAGGCCCGAGATCACCTCGATGCTCTCCCAGTCCGTCACGCCGAGCTGCACCGGGACGGGGACGATCCGGGTCCCGCGCAGCACGAATACGACGCCGGGCATCTGGCCGTTGCTACCGCGCCGCTGCGACGCCTGCCCCATGCCCGGCCCGTTCTCGAGCCGGCGGCGCAGCTCGGCCAGCTGGCGCTGCTCTTCGGGCGTCAGCTGCTGGCCGCTGCGCATCCTCTCCATGAGCCTCTGGCCCTGCTCGCGCGAGAGAGGCGGCTCGCCATTGCCGTCGGAGCCGGCGGCCGCGCCGCCCGGCGCGGCCGCCTCGTGCGGCGTGTTCGCTGCCAGGAGCCGACCGAACGACTCGTCGTCGATGCCGAGGGCGAGAGCGGCGACGTCGCGGGCGTCCTGTGTGGTGTGCACGGCCTGCGTCGGCACGGTGACGGCGTTCTCGGCGCCGGCGACCTGGATCACGACCTCGGCACTCATGCCCGGCTTGAGCAGAGCGTCGGGGTTGGCGATCCGGATGATCACCGGGAACATGGTCACGTTCTGGGTGACCTCCGCCTGCGGCTCGATCTTCAGGACGCGGCCCTGGAAGGAGCGGTCACGATAGGCCTCGACGCTGATATCCGCCAACATGCCCGGCCGCACGCGGCCGATGTCGGTCTCGTCGACCAGCGTGCGCACCTGCACCTCCCTCAGGTCGGCCATCGTCATGAGCAGCGTGCCGCCACCCACGACCTGTGTGGCCGAAGAGATCACGTTCCCGACCTCGACGGTGCGGGCGATGATCGTCCCGGAGATCGGGGCGCGGATCGTCGTCTCCGACATCCGTTCCCGTGCCGTCTCTAAGGCGGCCTCCGAGCGGACGAGCTGCGCGCGGGCGTTGGCGAACTCGAGTTCGGCCGCCTCGAAATCCTGATCGCTGATGATCTCCTGCGCGAGCATTCGCGTCGCGCGGTCGAGCTGGGACTCGGCGATCTTGAGGCGCGCGCGCGCGACCTCGAGATCGGCCTGCGCCTGGGCCAGCGCCTGACGCGCGTCGACCTGATCGACCTGGGCGAGTAACTGGCCCTGCTCGACGAAATCGCCGGTCTCGACCGGCAGCTCGAGGATCTCACCGGAGGCTTTCGACTTGATCTCGACAGTCGTCACCGGCTCGATGATGCCGGCGGCCTCGGCGGAGACCATGAGCGTCTCCATTCTGGCGGCCACGACCTGGAACGGACGCGTCTCCTGCTCCTCCGCGCACGCCGCCGCGATCAGCGCGATCAGCGCCGCGGCGACCGCGAGGTTGGTTCGGTTCATCATGAATTATCTCTACTGTCCTCTCTGTTGTCTTCGCGACGTCGATCGTCGTCTCGATGCTCACGCCGACGCTGCCGCTCGAGCAGCGCATCGTAAGCGGCTGTCTGCTCCTCCGTCAGGAGGCCGCGGATCTCGGCCCGCGCCTGCTCTTGCAGCTCCTCGTACCGGGGACGCATCTGGCGCCATAGATCTTCTACCTGCCCCCGGTGCCGCTCCAGTATCGCCTGCACTTCGGCCTTCTGCTCCTCGCTCAGCTCCAGCTCGCCGGCCAGCCAGTCGACGTAGCTGCGCCTGCGGCCGCGGTCGCCGGAACGGTCGCGCTGGCTGGACTCGACCGCCCGGTCGCCGACCAGTATGCGGTCGACGGCGGCGCCGGCGGCACCGCCCACCAGGAAGACGGCGACCAGCAGAGCGAGCGCCCAGGCCCTAGACTTCCCGTTCATCCGGGCTCACCGCTGTTGAGGGTTCTCGGGAGTAACGCCACCATTCCCGTTTCTTTCGAGTAGCGCCGCGGCGGCGACGGCGTCGAAGTCGGGCTCGCTGAAGGCCACCAGCATCGCCGGGACACCTTCGGGCACCTCAACCCCTCTGATCGCGTCCTCGAGGACCACGGGCTGGGCCACCTCCTGTTGCCAGGCGCGCCACGGCTGGAGCGAGGCGGCCAGGATGGCCAGCGCGATGCTCGCCGCTACCAGGCCCGGGCGGCCCCAGGCAGCCAAGACTTCCCATGACGATGCCAGCCGGCGGCGCCGTGCCAGGGACAACTCCGCACTGGCGAGGATGCGCTCGTTGGCGGCCCGCCGATGGGCGGCGGAGCGTTGCGGCGCCTTCAGCGCCTCGAGCCCCTCAATCGGCCCGTCGCTTCCAATCTTAACCATGATCGCGCCTCGTTGGCTCAGCCCTGATGCTGGTACTCCTGCAGCAGCTCCCGCAGCATGCGCCGCGCCCGTGACAGGTGGGACCGGCAGGTCCCCTCCGGGATCTCCAGGACGCGGGCGATCTCCGGGTGCGTGAAGCCCTCCAGGTCGTGGAGGATCACGATCGTCTCGAGCTCGGCGGGTAGCTGTCCCAGGGCCCAGGCGAGCCGGCTCCTCAGCTCGGCCCGTTCCGAGTCTGTCGCCGGGCTCTCGCGAGCGGCGGCGGTCATCGGCACGTCCTCCGTGCGACGCCTTGCCAGGTACTTGCGCCGGTTGAGGGCGGCGTTCACCAGCAGGCGGTAGAACCAGGCCCCGAACGAGCTGCCCGGCTCGAGAGAGTCGAGCCGCTCCAGGGCGCGGATGAAGGCGTCGTGCACAAGGTCCTCCGAGTCCTCCACGTGCTGGAGGAACCCGTAGGCGACGGCGAACGCCTGATCGGCATAGCGTTCGACGAGCGCGGCGAAGGCCTCGCGGTCGCCGCGCCGGGCGCGGGCGACGAGCTGCGGCTCGTCGCCCACCTGGCTAACGACCTCATGCACGGCGTTCATCGATCGCGCCTACCAATTAACACCTGGTCCAGGCGGAGCGTTGGCCGGACGATCTGCACCTCCGGTTGGCAACCCCCGTCGTTTGGCCTAGCTTGAAGGTTATGGGGAACCAGCCTACAGGCCACCCCCAGGCCCGGGCGGACGTGCTGTTTCGGCAGGTGGACGACGAGTGGGTTGTGTTCGACCCCGCTGCGAACGAGCTGCACGTCCTCAACCTCTCCGCGGCCCTCATCTGGAGCCACTGTACCGGCGAGCATTCGCCGGACGAGATCGCCGAGGCTCTCCGGGAAGCGTACGGTCTCGGGCGGGAGCAGGCGGCGGCCGACGTTCGGGCGGTGCTCGACCGATTCCGCCAGGCCGGGCTCCTCGATCTCGGCAGTTAGCGGGATGTCCACCGTCGATTACCTGCACTTTCTGGCCGATACCCCCCGGGTCGACGCCTTTCGGCGCGCCATCGAGGCGTCGGTCGCACCGGGCCAGCTGGTCCTCGATCTGGGGACCGGCATCGGGACCTATGCCATGTTCGCGGCCCGCGCCGGCGCCCGCGTCCTGGCCGTCGAGCACGAGCCGGTGATCGACGTGGCCCG
>JASFTY010000034.1:0-14799 GCA_050050535.1 Gemmatimonadales bacterium
TGCCTTGGCCCTGCTTGGCGATGCGCTCTTCGCCGAAGGCAAGCGGCGCGATGCGGAACAGGCGTTCGTCCGGGTGCTGCGCTTCGACCCGCAGCGGCCGCTCGTGCTCTTTCGACTCGGCGAGCTAACAGCGGAGTCCGGCCGCTACAGGGAAGCGCTCGGCTACTGGCGCCGACTCATCGAGCTGGCGCCGGAGAGCGAGTACGCCGCTCGAGCCCGGGTGCAGGCACGCGTGGCATTGGGAGCGGGTAGTGCTTTTGAAGGTCAAACTGCAGGGAGCGGGGCCTGATGCCGATCGAAGGTTCGCTGCGCGAGTTTGCGCTGACCGACATCTTCCAGCTGCTGCACCTGTCCCGGAAGACGGGTGAGCTGCGGATCGTGCGCGAGCCATCGGGGAGTACCGGGCTGGTGATATTCAGCCGCGGCACCGTCGTTGGAACGGTCCTCGACGAGGCCAGTCCGCGCCTTGGATACATGTTGCTGAATGCGGGTAAGATAACGGAGGCGGATCTTCACAGGGCGGACCAGTTGCATTCGGAGGATCCGAGCCGTTCATGGGTCGATATCCTGGCATCGATGAAGGTTGTCGATTCTTCGGAGATGGCCAAGTACGTCAGGTTCGAGGCGGAGGAAACCGCCTACGAGATCCTCGGCTGGGAGGACGGCAAGTTCTTCTTCGAAGAGCGGCATGTAGACGATTCGGAGTGCGTCACGCTGATTCCTGTCGAATCGATCTTGATGGAGGGAGCCCGGCGTGCAGATGAGATGTCGGCGTTAGCCACCACCATCGAGAGCCCGACAGCCATACCACGGCTGTCCGAGCGAGCCGGCGACGGCGGCACGCTCGATCTGACGCCCGAGGAATGGGAGGTCCTCGGTCGTGTCGACGGCGTCAGCGATGTAAAGTCGATCGCCTGGACCTTGGGACGTAACGAGGTCGAGGTGATCAAGATAATGTCCAAACTGGCGGAATTGAGCCTGGTCGAGATCGGCGATGAAGAGGAGATCGCCCGCACGAGACCGCCACACGAGGTCGCCCTCGATCAGGCGGAGAGCCTACTGGTACGCGGCGAAGTACGCGAGGCGCGGCGCCATATCACTTCGGTCCTCAAGCGACATCCCGAGGAGCCGCGCGCGCACCTGCTGACCGCCAGGGCGCTGGAGCGATCCGGCGACTGGCTTGGTGCCACTGAGGCATATGAAAAGACCCTGAGCATCGATCCCTTGGCTGCCGAGGCTCGACAAAGACTGGGGCTGGTGCGGCTGAGAATGGGAGATATCGAGGGCGCCGCACGAGAGTGGACGGCCTACCTTCGAATGATGCCGGATTCCGCCGACAAGCAGACTGTCGAGCGGGCGATAAACGCCGTGCGCGAACTGCAGATCGTCGTGGACGAATTCGATGGCCGGGAAAACCCGTAGATCGCTGCAGAGCCTGAGCGAAGAGGTCGCCACGAACCCGAACTCGACGGCGTTTGTGGAGCTGGCCGCAGCGTATCGGGAGCGTGGCGACACCGAACGCGCGCTGCGGCTCTGCCTGCGCGGCCTGCAGCGCCATCCGACTCACGTCGAGGCCCACTTCGAGCTCGGCCTGATATACGAGGCGCGCGGCGAGCGGGAGCTGGCGCTGGATGAGTGGGGGATCGTCCGGCAGTTGGCGCCGGAACACGTGGCGTCGCGCCTGGCGCTGATCCGACTCTATCTGGACGAGCAGCGCTACGCCGACGCGGAGATCGAGCTGGAGGCGGCTCGGGAACTCGCCCCAGCCGATCCCGCCGTGGCCGCGCTGGATAAGGTGCTGCAAGCGGCGCAACGTGACACGGTCGCCGGCGCGGCTGAGGCTGCGGCACCCGCCGGGCTCTTTGCGACCCTCGAGCAAGAGTACCCCGGAACCCTCGGAATCATGCTGGTCGGCGGAGAGGGCCAACTGTTGGAGGGTAGAATGACACGGCGCGGCGCAGAGTCGGATCGGATGCTCGGCGTGACTCTGAACGGCGCCAGATCGGAGGCAACCCGCGTCGCCTCGTATCTGGGCCTGGGCGAGCTGCAGGTGATGATCATCGAGAGCGCAGTGGCCCGGCTCACCGTATCGCCCGCAGAGGACGGGATCGTGATCGTGGCGACGCGTGCTGAGCTCCCGCCCGGTCAAGCCGCCAGGCTTGTGCAGCGCGCCCGCGAGGTCGCGGAACTCCATCTGAGCGGCGGAGAGCGATGAGGACTCCGTACGCGGATCTACTGGCTACTGTGATGGGTACGCCCGGCGTGCGTGGCGCCCTCGTGGTCGCGGTGCGAGACGGCCTCGTCGTCGATGGCCGCGTACACGTCGATGTCGAGGGAGAAGCGGTGGCGGCGCTCGCCGCATCGCTCTATCGCCGTGCCTGTCGTGCCACCGGCGCCACCGAGGGCAAGAGTCGGTTCGTTGAGTTGGAGGCCGCTGACGGTCGCATCCTGATCGCCGGCAACAACGACCTGGCTATGATGGCCGTCCTCCATCGGCGAGCGAATCCGGGCCAGGCCCGCATCGCCGTGCAGCGTGCAGCCGACGAACTGGCGGCGATGGAGGGACAGGCGTAGATGGAACGCCTGGAGATCAAACAGATACAGGAGGCCTTCGATGGACCGCTCGGACACTTCGTGCGTGAGTCAGGCGTCAGGTTGGCGGTGCTGATCAATCGCAGCGGCCAGGTCCTCGCGCAGCACGGCTTCGACAAGGTCTACGACCTCGTTGGCGTGGCCTCGCTCGCCGCCGGCATTAACGCGTCGAGCCGTGCGCTGGCGAATCAGCTCGGCGAGGAGAAGTTCGAGCATCTGCATCATGCAGGGCGAGCGCGACAGCTGTTTCTCGGCCACTTCGATTCGGCCGCGGGACAGCTCATGCTCGTGGCGGTGTTCGACGACCGCTCGTCGATTGGCCTGGTGCGGCTGTTCTTCGAGCAGTTTGTGGGCAGCATACGTCGACTACCATCGATGGACGTATCGAGAACGACTGTGAGCGCAGCGGAGTTCGAGGCGGAGCTCGAGACGAGCCTCGACAAATTCTTTCAAGACCTGATAGGCGGCTGACGATGTCGCTCGTGAACTACGCAACACGAGAGATAACGTGCAAGATCGTCTACTACGGACCGGGGCGATCCGGCAAGACGACGAACTTGCAGTACATCCACAGTCGTGTCCCCTGGGACCGCAAAGGCGAGATGGTTTCGCTCGCAACGGATGCGGACAGAACGCTGTTCTTCGACTTCCTTCCGTTGGAGCTCGGCCAGATCTCCGGTTTCACGACCCGCTTCCAGCTGTACACCGTCCCGGGTCAGGTCTATTACAACGCGACACGCAGGCTCGTCCTGCAGGGAGCCGACGGAGTCGTGTTCGTCGCCGACAGCCAGAAGCCGCAAATCGATGGCAATATCGAATCGCTCCGCAACCTGCACGAGAACCTGCTGGAGCACGGTATCGACATCCGTGACATTCCGGTAGTGATGCAGTACAACAAGCGCGACCTTCCCAATGTGTTCAGCATCGAGCAGCTGGAGGAGGAGTTGAATTTCAGGAATGTGCCGAGTCACCCGGCGTCGGCGCTCCTCGGCGAGGGTGTGTTCGATACCCTGAGATCGGCGAGCGAGGGCGTCTTGAAGAAGCTGGCCCGAAAGCTGGAGGTCTCGGCCACTGACAGGATGGGAGAGCCACGGTGAGCGACGCCATCGATACGTCACTGACGTTCGACAGCTTCGTGGTCGGGCCGGAGAATCGCCTGGCTTGTGAGGCCGCGCGTACCGCGTCCGAGTCGCCGGGCTCGGCCTACAACCCGCTGTTCATCTACAGCGACACAGGTCTCGGGAAGACCCACCTGCTGATTGCGATCGCTAATCGTACCAAGCAATTGCAGCCGGAGCTGCGGGTGGTCTATGCGCCGCTCGAGCAGCTGATGCGGGCACTATCCAGCACAGACGACTCGGAGTCGTCCTACCGGGACGCAGATGTTCTTCTGATCGACGATCTGCAGTTCATTGGTAACCACAGCCAGAGCCACCAGATACTCTTTCACCTCCTCGATCATCTGCTCATGGCCGGCAGGCAAGTGGCGCTGGCCTGCGACCGCCCACCGCTGGAACTGGGGGAACTCGATGATCGCCTGTTGTCCCGCTTCAGCGGCGGCCTTGTCGTTGACATTGGGCGGCCGACACTGGAGACACGGCGAGCGATCCTGGAGCTTCGCCTCTCGACCGTCGGTGAAGACCTCAGAGCCGAGGTCGTCGAAGCCATCGCGCGCCGCGCCATCGAGAATGTCCGCCAGTTGAAGGGGGCGCTGAACCGGGTGCTGGCGGCGCAGAACTCGCAGGGGCGCGAGGTCGAGGCCGATGAGGTGGATCGGCTGCTCGCCGACGTCGTCTCCGATGCCGATATGCCGTGGCTCGCCGAGGCCGCGCAGCGAACCGGAGCCGAGTTCGAGGACTTCCTCACCGATGTCTCCAGCGCGGTCGAGGAAGCGCTCGGGTCTCCCAAGTGGCGTGAGGACCTCGCTCGGGCAATTCTCAGATGGGAGGGCGAAGGGTACATCACGAGCCGACTCGAATCCTATTTGGAGGGCGATGAGACCGTCGACGCCGAACAGGTCATTGCCGCCTACGAGCGTGATACCGCTACACTGAGGTCGATCGAGGAGGAACTGCGCCGGCTCGAGGCCGAGGTCCCGGATGACCTCTCGCTGCGGGACCCGGAGCGAATCGAGCAGACTCGGCAGTTCCTGGAGGACGTCCGCCGCACCAACCTGGCCGTCGATGATTTCTTCTTTGACAAGGAGAAGGTCGTCTGGGATTGGCCCGTCATAGAGGAACAGCTCATGGAGGGTTGGAGCGATGGCCATTAAGGGCAGCCTCAAGGAAGCCAGCCTGCCGGATGTCCTCCAGCTCCTTACCATGGGGGGCAAGACCGGCTGCCTATCGGTAACCGATCGACAGAGCTTCGGCTACATCTACTTCGAGGAAGGCCGTATCATCTACGCGTCGCTGCTCAACCGGCGCGATCGCATCGGTGACATCCTCGTTCGGGAGTCTGTGATTACTCGCGAGCAGCTGGATGCAGCGATCGAGGAGCAGAGCACGGCCCGCGACGGCCGTCGACTCGGCGAGATCCTCAAAGACAGCGGCTATATCGAGCCGGACACGCTGCAAAAGTGGGTACGCTATCAAATCGAGGAGGCGGTATACCACCTGTTCACCTGGAGCCAGGGCACCTTCTACTTCGAACCGGGGCAGCGCCCTGAACGGGAACAGATTCTGGTCTCGATCGACCCGGAGAGCCTGCTGCTCGAGGGAGCTCGACGAGTAGATGAGTGGAGCCAGATAGAAAAGAAGGTCCCCTCACTGGAGTTGCTCTTCTCGCTGCATCCGGAGCGTTCGGCGGCGATATCGTCGCTCAACCTTACCGACGAGCAGCAGAAGATCCTCCCGCTCCTCGACGGCGCGCACAGCGGCTGGGACATAATAGAGGAGACAGCGCTGGGTGAGTTCGAGGTGGGGAAGGCGCTGTTCGGATTGGTCAGCGCTGGACTGGTGCGCAGGGTCGGCAGGCGCGAGCGGAAATCCCCTCGGACCGAGGCCCGGGCCAGGGTGGACGAGCACCGCAACCTGGGTGTGGCGTTCTACAGAACGGGGATGTACGACGAGGCGGTGCGCGAGTTGAAGCAGGTGCTCGAGTTGGTGCCCGACGCTTTGGATGCGGAGTTCTTTCTCGGGCTCGTGGCGCTCCGCCGCGGTGACCTCGAGGCGGCTGAGAGTAAGTTGACCGAGATCATGGAGCGCGGTGCGGTCCAGCCTGCGGTGTACAACGACCTCGCGCTGGTGCTTGCCGGCCAGGGTAAGCTGGCCGAGGCGGCAGCGTTACTCGATGAGGGGCTGGCGAAGACGAAAGCTCACCCGAAGCTCCTGCTGACGAAGGCGCTATGTCAGCTGAAGCTGGGCGATTCGGCAGGCTCGAAGAACACGCTAGACGGTTTCGCGGCAGGCACGAGCGGCGAGTTGCCGCCTCTATACTACTCGACGCGCGCGCTGGCCGAGGCGATGTCCGCCGACCTGGAGTCGGCGGCCCGTGTAGCGGCTGAGGGGGTGGAGCGGCATCCGAACTCTGCCGCGCTCGCCAACAACGCGGGTGTGATCATGGAGAGGAAAGGCGACCTGGAAAGTGCCCGGGCGCTGTTCGAGAGGGCGTTCGAGCAGGACTCGGGGCTCCCCCAGGCGTCCAAGAACCTGGGTGACCTGCTCTATCGGGAAGGTCTGTACGAGAAGGCGGCGGAGGCCTACAAGCGGGCGCTTCGTGCCAGCCCGAACCTCGGGGACGACGTGTACGCCAAGCTGGGCAACGTCTACTACAAGGGACGCGATCGCGAGAAGGCTATCGAGATGTGGAGGCGAGCGCTGGAGATCAACCCCGCCAACGACGTCGTGCGTACCAACCTGGAATTCGTGAAGGGCGATGCCGGCGACGGGTGATGATACCGCCTTTGCCGAGCTGTTCGCGAAGATCGAGCGTGAGCGTGGCTTTCGCGGGCATCTCTACCGGCAGAAGTGCTTGCGCCGCAGAGTCGGCGTGCGGATGCGCGCCCGCGGTCTCACGAGTGTCGAGAGCTACTCGGCGCTGCTCGATCGCGATCCTGCCGAATACGATTGGCTGCTGCGCGCCCTGACCATCAACGTCAGCAAGTTCTTCCGGAACAAGGAGACCTGGGACGTCATAGGCAGTGAATTGCTGCCGGGGCTGCTGGACAGAGACGAGCCGCTTCTGATGTGGAGCGCCGGCGCGGCGGGTGGAGAGGAGGCGTACAGCCTGGCCATCCTGGTGCGGGAGCAGCTTGCTGCCCGCGGCCACGATGGCCTGCACGGGGTGCGCATCATCGGCACCGATATCGATGACGACAGCCTCGAGCTCGCCCGTTCGGCGGAGTACCCGGAGGGCGCTCTCTCCGAGATGCCGGAGATCATGCGGCGGCGCTGGTTCGAAGGCGGGGCTGTGAATCGGCTGAGAGACCCGATTCGTTGCATGGTGGAATTCCGAAACGTCGACATCCTGGAGCACCGTCCGGATTTCGAGGCAGATCTTATCCTCTGCCGCAACCTCCTCATCTACCTGGACAGGCCCGCCCAGTGCCGTGTATTCGAAACGTTTGTCGACGTACTGCGATGCGGTGGCTACCTGGTGCTGGGCCGGGTGGAGATGCTGGCCCGGCAAGTGAAGGCGAGCTTCGACGTAGTCAACGGGCGAGAGAGGATATACCGGCGACGGTGAGGATATTCGTTCCGATGGGCGATCGTCGCGTTGCGCAGGGCGAGGGTACGCTATCGATCACAGGCCTCGGCTCGTGTGTCGCGATCGTCCTGTACGACGAGGGGACTCGTGTGGGTGGCCTGGCACACGTGCTACTGCCGGATCCGTCGTTCTCACAGCGGGAGCGATGCTGGCTCTTTGTGACGGAGGCTATCCCGGCATTGCTGGATGAACTGGAGGAAGCGGGGGCCGAGCGCAGTCGTCTGACCGCGCGGCTTGTCGGTGGGGCAGCGATGTTCCAGGAGCTGTCGCCGCAGGACAGGCCGAACATGGGTAGACGCAACGTTTCGGCGGCGCGCGAGATGCTTGCCCGGGTCGGAATCCCCGTCGTTGCCGAAGATGTGGGTGGTGAGTTCGGCCGCTCCATGGATTTCGATCTGTCGAACGGTCGCATCCAGATCTCCTCGCAGGGGAAGAGTCGTGGCGAGATCTGACCGCGGCCGCGCCGACACTACCGTCCTGGTAGTCGACGACAGCGTCTTCATGCGACGCATGATCTCCGATATGGTCGATCGCTTTCCCGGGTTCCGCGTCGTCGGTGTCGCCGCCGATGGGGAGGAGGCTCTGCGGCGCTCAGCGGAACTCGATCCCGAGGTGATTACGCTCGATATCGAGATGCCGCGTCTCGATGGGTTCGGTGTACTCGAGCGTGTCATGTCATCGCGACCGCGGCCGGTAGTGGTCTTTTCGGCCTACACCGATGAGGGGTCGGCTGCCGCGCTGCGGGCGCTCGATCTCGGCGCGGTCGACTTCGTGGCCAAGCCGTCAGGGCCGATCTCCTTCGACCTCGGCCGTGTGGAGGCCCGGCTCTATGAGGCTCTGCGGGCCGCCGCCGCGGCGGACGTCGGCGCGTTGATCGCCGAGCGGGCGATGGAGGCGAAACCCGTTGTCGCGCCGAAGATCGGCGGTGAGGTGGCGGTGGCCATCGCAGCTTCCACGGGCGGCCCGCGGGCGCTCTCGCAGGTTCTCCGTGCCTTACCGGCGAACCTGGGGGCGGCGGTGCTGGTCGTGCAGCACATGCCGCCGGGGTTTACGTCGACTCTGGCGGCGCGCCTGAGCGGTCTGGCGGCGCTGCCGGTGGAGGAGGCGAGCGGAGGCGAAAGCGTTGTGCCGGACCGGGTTTGGATCGCGCCTGGCGATTTTCACATGCGAGTGAGGCGGATCGATGGGCAGGTGAGGATCACGCTCGACCAGCGTGAGTCGATGTGGGGTACGCGGCCGGCCGCCGACGCGTTGTTCCCGAGTGTGGCAGAAGCCTATGGCGATCGCTCGGTGGGGGTGGTACTGACCGGCATGGGTCGCGACGGCGCCAACGGTCTGGCGGCGATCCGTGCGCGCGGTGGTCGAACGATAGCCCAGGATCAGGCGACGAGTGTGGTCTTCGGAATGCCCGGTCGGGCGGTGGAACAGGGGGCGGCGGAATACGTTGTGCCGCTGGACGGGATACCCGGTGCGATCGTCGACTGCCTCGGCAGGCTCTCGACCGCGAGCGCCGGGACAGGCGAATGAACAACCTGATAACGTTCCGATTAGGCGAGTCGCGGTTTGCGATCCCTGCCGATGTGGTGGCCGAGATCGTCGAGGACAGCCCGATCGAGCATCGCCTGCCAGGCGACGATGGTGCTCGGGTAGGCCTGGCACGCGTCCGCGACCGCTGGATACCCGTGGTGGAACTAGCCAACGCCATCAGCGGCGTACCGAGATTGGATCAGGAGGCGCGAGACGCGCTGCTTCTGGTGCTGGGCCGCGAGCGCGGCCAGTTGGGCCTCCGGGTGCAAGGCCCAGGCCAGATCGTTCGGGGCGACACCAGCACCCTGCCGCGTGATCGGGCAGACGACTTACTCGACCTGGGGGGTGAGATGGTCCGCTACGTCGATCCAGCGGCGCTCGTCGCCTCTCGGCCGCAGCTGCTGGGAGAGAAGGGAGAAGCCATGCAAGGTAGAGACGTGGCCGCCGAGCCGCTACGCGTCGTGAGGTTCCAGCTCGGAGACGAGGAGTTCGGGGTCGACGTGATGAATGTCTTCGAGGTCCTTCCCGTACCAGCTGTACGCCCCGTGCCCAAAGCGCCCGAGTTCGTCGAAGGTGTCGTCGACGTCCGCGACGCGATCATCCCGGTGATCGACATGCGTAAACGCTTCAGCTTGCCGGCGCGAGAGACCGGAGACCCCAGCCGGCTGTTGATCGTCGCTATGGGTGAGGCCCGAGCTGGACTCGTCGTCGATGCGGTTCCCGGCGTCGTCCCGCTGGCCGAGGACACGGTGAGCCCGCCGCCCGATTTCTTCCGCGGTCTCGCAGGGCGGTACCTCGAGGGTCTCGCCAAAGACGATGACCGCTTGATCATCCTGCTCAACGTCGGCGAGATCCTCAGCTCGAAAGAGAAGATTGCCCTCGAGAGGATGATCGATTCCGCAGGGCAGGGCTCCGAGGAAACCGGGCCCGGCGCCCGCCCGAAAGGGAAGAAGCGCTCTAAGCGACGCACGAAGAAGAAGCCGAAAGGTTGACTGAAGCTGACCCACTGTCCCTGCTGCTCCGGAGATACCGAGAGCTGGAAGACGCTCTGCTCCGCACTCGGAGCGCGGCGGAATCGGCCCGTCTGGGTGTGGCAGCCTCGGAACTCCTCAACACGCTGAGCCGGTTGGAAGGGCGGTTGGCGGAGCTTCGTGAGAAGCTGCGGCAACTGATGGACCGTCACGGGATTTTGCCTGGGCCAGCCGAGGGGGCGATCGGGCTTCCGCCCACGCAGCCGGAGGCGCAGAGTGAAGCGGCCGGCGGCTGCGTGGAGAGAGGTTGGAAGCTCGTTGGCGCCGGCGACTGCGCTGGCGCTCGCAAGCTGCTGAGCCGGGCGCTCGATCTGGCGCCGGACGATCCTGGTGTCCTATCGTCCCTAGGCTGGGTGCAGACCGTACTGCAAGAGTATGACGGGGCGCTGGCTACCTACCGCCGTTTGCTGGTGGTTCGCCCAGAGGACACGGCGGCCCGCGTCAACCTGGGATTCATTTGTCTGAGGAAAGGGATCTACGGAGAGGCGATCGAGCATCTCTCGAAGGCGACTCGCGGCTCGCCCGATCCGCGGGTGCGTCTTTACGGTCGCTTCTATCTCGGCCTCGTCTACATGGCTCGAGAGATGTACGAGGACGCCGCATCGCTTCTACACGAGGCCGCAGAGCTCGACCCGACTATGAGCGAGGCGTTCTTTCAGCTTGGGCGCGCCCGGTATCTTGCCGGCCGCAGGGCCGAGGCGATCTCGGCCTGGAAAGACGGCGCCGCCGCGCCACACGGCGACTTCTGGGCGAGCCGCTGTGCCGAGGCGGCGCGGAGCACCGAGTCCGGCGCTCAACCCCTGCTCGACTGACCCTCGGCCTCACGCTTCTCCTCCTCGCCGCAGCGGCGCCGGGGCACGCCGACCAAGCCCCACGCCAGGGTGAGATCCGCACGGGTTCCTTCGTCTTTCGCTTCTGGCCCGGCCACCAGGCCGCGGCCCAGGCGCTGGCCGATGCAGTGACGATGAGCCCGCCGCTGCCCGGGCTGCCGCCGGATATCCTCGAGGCGGGGGAGATCATCGTCTACCTGGCACCGGACCCGGCGGTCTTCGATTCGCTGGCACCGGGCGCGCCGGACTGGAGCGGCGGTCTCGCTTTCCCGCAGAGCGCCCGCATCATCCTGCCGACCTTCGCTCCGCGGGCCGGCCTCACGCCGCTACTGACCGTGCTACGACACGAACTGGCTCATGTCGCCCTGACCCGGCACCTCGGGTCGTCGGTGCCGCGCTGGTTCCACGAAGGCTACGCCCAGCTGGCGTCGGGAAGCTGGAATGCGAGAGACGCGTGGGCGCTGCGCTTCGCGATCCTCCAGGGCCGGCTGGAATCGCTGGAGTCGCTGAGCCTCGATTTCGCCCGCGGCCGCGTCAGCGCCGATCATGCCTACCTGCTCTCGTTCACAGCGGTCGAGTTCCTCTATCGCCTCGGTGGTCCCGATGGCTTCGCCCGGCTGCTGGAGCGCTGGCGCGAGATGGGTGACCTCGACCCCGCCTTGCGGCGAACCTACGGGTTGACGCTCGGCCAGTTCGAGCGCCTATGGCGCAGGGACGTCGGTCGGCGGTACGGCTGGCTCCTCGTCCTGGCCCAGGCGGCGGTGTTCTGGACCGTTCTGACGATCCTTTTGCTGGTTTTGGGGTATTGGAAGAAAAGGCGAACCCGTCAGAAATTGGCCGCGCTCGAGGCGGCGGTGGCAGCGCGCGAAGTTGCGGCCCGCCTTGAGGGTAGCGCGCAACCCGGCCCGATGGGGCAGGGGGGTGCGATGATTGACGAGGTTGGCGGAAACGAATAGCTTTGAGCGGTTCAAGACACGATTTCACCTCTTGTAGAAGTACGACGCGGGCCGCTCGCGGCCCGCAAAGCACATAGGGCGGAGGACTAGAGCAGCGTGCCAGCCAGAGGAGCGGCGGACCGGCCGCGCGCCCTTCAGTTCACGCGACTGAATTGGGCGCTACTCGCTGCTGCTGCTGCGTTGATCGTCATCGGCTACGTGGCGCTCGCCAGCAGTTCGCCGGCCGTCTCGACCGTCGTGGCGCCGCTTCTCCTGGTGGCCGCCTACGTGGTTCTGATACCGCTGGGGCTGATCCTCTGAGGAGCCGCCGGTTGACGATGCGTCGGGCCAGCCCTATCCTCTCGGCCTAGCTCCGTGCGGATGGGGCGCGTAGCTCAGCTGGCAAGAGCGCTGCCCTTACAAGGCAGAGGCCCCTGGTTCGAGTCCAGGCGCGCCCATCGCCCGGGCTGAACCGTCAGGTCCCGGATTCGGGCCGACGGCGACCCGAGGCGTAGGAGATCAAAGGCGCGGGCGGGTGCCCGTCGCCGTAACCCCAAGCGGGGGATAGGCCCATGAAGTCTTGCGTTGTCAGGTGCGGGACGGCGGCCCTTTGGCCGCTGGCAGGAACGGTGCTGATGGCAAGCCTGACGGTTCCTGCGGCCCGAGAGGCGTACGCTCAGCAGCCCGGTGGACGTTTCCGCGTCCTGGTGGTCCCCTTTGAGTCCCGAGCGCTGGACCGGCGGTTCGGCGACAAGGTGGCGGACAAGATCCGTGAGCGGCTGGCGGACTTCCCCACGCACGCCCCCGTCGAGGAGAAGGACTTCGAGCGCGCCCTCGATCAGTACGACCTGGAGGATGAGGAGCTGAACGCGATCAGAGCGCGCCAGCTAGCCAACCTGATGGGGGCCCAGGTTCTCTACTTCGCCACGCTCGAGCCGGTGGACAGCGCCTTCGAGGTCAGGGGCGCCTTCATCGACGTCCGCAGTGGTGACGAAGTACCCGTGCCGCCCGTCCGGGTCACCGACCGAAGCAACGAGTCGAGGGACCAGGTGGTCGACGTGACGATCTCGGCGTTCGAGGAGCGGGTCCGATTCGACCGTGCACAGCAGTTCTGCGCCGAGTACGTCGAGAGCCACCAGCTGGAAGCCGCGCTGCGCAACTGCGACGAGGCCCTGGCCATCAACCCGAACAGCGTGCACGTGCTGTTCAACAAGGGCATGGCCTACCGCGTCATGTTCGAGCAGGAGGATACGGGATCAGACGAGTGGGCGGACTCCTCCATCGCCTACTTCGAGATGGTGCTCGAGCGCCAGCCGAGCCATCGCGCCGCGCTGCAGAACGCCGCCTTCATGTACTCGCAGGCCGGTGAGGCCGATAGGGCCAGCGAGCTCTACCGGCGCTACCTGGAGTACGATGCGGGCAACGTTCCGGTACGCATCAAGGTCGCCTACGACCTCGCGAATGCCGACCTGATGCCCGAGGCGATCGCCATTCTCCAGACCGGACTCGAGATCACCGAGAACGATGTCGACCTGTTGCAATCGCTGGGCGACTACGCGCTGCGCTACTCCTCGACCGACTCCACCTATGTGGATATCGCCCTCGACGCCTACGAGCGGGTGCTCGCCATCAAAGGCGAGGAAGCCGACAGCACCATCATCTTCAACGCACTCGCCGCCTACACCCAGGCGAACCGTACCGCCGAGGCGATCGAATTCGCTGAACAAGCGCTTCAGTCGCATTCGGAGAACGCAAAACTCTGGTCGCTCTATGCCGATGCGCTCGGCCGCGCTGATCGCTTCGACGACGCCAGCGCCGCTATGGACCGCGTCGTCCAGATCGATCCCGATTATCCAGCCGCTCTCATCAAACGCGGACGGTTCAAGTTGCAGGGTGGCGATCGCCAGGCCGCCCTGGCCGACTTCAACCTGGCGATCGAGAGCGGCGCCTCGACTCGCGAGGAGGTCTTCAGGCTCTTCTGGGGCGAGGCCCACGGTGCCCGCAGCGCCGGCAACCTGCCCGCCGCGATCGGACACTTCGAGACCGCCGCCCAGTTCGTTCCCGCCGACCAGCGGCGCGAACTCGAGTTCTGGTGGGCCTACAGCCACTACCAGCTGGGCGAGGCTCAGGCAAGCCCAGAGGACGCATCGGTTAGAGTCCTGCAGCTCGCCCGGTCAAACATCGAGGCCGCCCAGACCCACTTCCAGCGGGCCGGCAACGTGCGCCGCGAAGTGCCGCAGCTCCTCGACGCCTGCGAGCGCTGGCTGCTCAACATCGACGCCAGGATCCGGCGCGCCCAGCGCGGCGGCGGCTGATCGAATCCACACCTCGGGAACTCGGGGATTCGGGTGAGCTGGTCCCGGATCCCCGATTTCCTTTGTCCCTCCGAACCCCATTCCACGGATTGGCAACTTCAACACCCCGATACCCTGACTCCCGAACTCCCGGATACCGGAATTCGTGACTCCCACCCGAAGATATCCCGTACAGGAGAAGTCCTTGACGTGGTGGGGACATGTCACTAGCTTGGGGGTCGGAGTGGGGTAAAGTGGTGGGAAGTGCATCTCTCGCCCACCTACGGTGCCCGGAGTCCCGCCACCGGGCCCAAGCGAGCCTTCCGGGGGAGGTTTTACTTGACCGGCTTCTTGGGGAGCTACCTCCATCAGCTAGACGAGAAGGGCCGCCTGGCGCTGCCGGCGTCGTTTCGACGCGCCGCCGGGGACGGCGGTTTCGTGCTGATCCACGCCCTGGAGCCGGCGCTGTTCCTGTATCCGGTGCGGACCTGGGCGGTGGTGGAGGAGCGTCTGGGGGAGCTGTTGCGGCGGCAGCCCGACGCGCGGGGCATGGTGCTGGGGCTGACGGCGAACGCGGTCGAGGTAGTCCCGGACAAGCAGGGTCGGATCCTGGTGCCGGAGCGCCTGCAGCGGGCGGCGCAGCTGGATGCGGAGGCTCTGGTCGTCGGGGTTCTGGACAAGATCGAGATATGGAATCCCGAGCTGTTTGAGAGCACGACGAGGGAGGTTGCACCGGGATTTGAGGCTTTCGTGCGGCAGATCCTCGTTTGAGGTGTCTGGGCCCGGCGCTGACGGTCGATACGGAGTGGTGGGCGGATCGTGGGGGATCGCGACATCTGTGATGAGAGGTGCGATGGCCGTCAGCGGCTGGACCCGTCGGTTG
>JASFTY010000035.1:0-14208 GCA_050050535.1 Gemmatimonadales bacterium
ACGGAAGTAGCCCTACCTCTTGACCGGGACTCCTCTGCGCTGAAGGCTGTCGGATGGAGCGTGCCCCGCAGACGTCACCCACCTGACGAGGAGCCGGTCGAGATGGATGAGACGCAGGTCACGGAGCCGAGTCTCGTGCGCGGCTGGAGGATCTTCAGCTCGCGGCCGCTGGCGCTAATCGCCGCCCTGATCGTGGCGGTGATCGTCTCCGTCATCACCTTCCTGTTGCTCGTCTTTCCGGTGATCACCGGCTACTACTACGCGGTGCGGCAGAGCCGCCGGGAACGGTTCTTCATCGACCTGGAGACCGTGGCCGGGACGACCGGGGACCTGTTCGTGGGTATAAGGAAGTACTTCCTGGCGAGCTATGTGATCGGCATCCTCGGCCTGGTCGTTCCGCTCCTCATGCTGGTGCTGCCGGTCGTGGCGTTGGGAGAAGGCCGGGAGCTGACCCTTCCCAGCCTCATCTTCGGCGTCTTGTGGGTTCCGGCCTTCTTCTTGCTCGGCTCCGTCGTCCTGTACGGCTACCCGGCCCTAATAGTGAGCGGGAGGGCGACGGCGTCGCTCGGCTACGCCGTGTCGGCGGGTCGCGACACGCCGGTGCGGGCGTTCCTGCTCGGCTTCCTGATCCTCTTCCCGGTTACCGGCTTCCTGTTCCACGTGCTGATGGTCTTCTCTTATCCGATTCTGGTGGCCAGCGCGCTGGGTACGGCTCGCCAGGTCGAGCTCGAGCTTCCGGAGGGTGCCGACCCCGAGCTCGCCGAGTTCGTTCGGGCCCAGGAGGTCACGCCGGGCCGACTCGCCTTCGGTCTGGGTCTGGCGGCGCTGATGTTCGGCGTGATCTACGGCTGTGCGTGGCTGTGGGGCGGCGTGGGACTGTTCGTCGGTCTGGGGATCAGCTTCCTCTTGGTGCTCGCGGCGCACGCAAAGGGAATCATCTAGCCGGAACTGGCGTGGGTCAGACGTCCAACCAGGCGAACGGCGTGGCCCTGCTATCGTCCTCCTCGCCCCAGGCGGCGGTCAGCGCTCGGGCGATCGACATCACATGTTCGCTCGTGTTGCGAATCTGGGTCGTCCGACAAAAGGGGCACTGCAGCGCCGGGCCGCTGTACTCGAGCGTGATCCCCGGGTGATTCGGCAGGTCGACGGTAAGCCCCACGGTGTCCGGTTGCTCGGTGGCCGTGTCGAGTGAGCGCTGGCAGTTGCAGCAGACGTGGCGCCGCAAGAGTGGCAGGCCTGTCTTCCTGGTGAGCGCGGGCTCGATCGACGCCGAGAACTTGCGTACGAGCGTCGGGAGCGAGTCGAGATGCCGATGCTCGTGGTGCTCGGGGCAGGAGAGCACGGGATAGTCGAGGATGCGCACGGTGATGGGACCGTCCGCACCTTGGACCTCGCTCAGGCGGATCGCTTGCAGCGTCTTCCCACATCTCTTGCACTTCTTCGCCATCTCGGGCGACCAGATCTAGAAATAGTCCGGCAGCTTTTCGCGGAAGTCGGGGAAGAATCGCGAGATCACGGATACGTCGAAGCGCTGCAGGATCGACTCTTTCGGCTCACGGTCGAGCAGGAACCTGAAAGCCGCCTCGACGGAATCTTCGGGGCTCAGCTTGCCGCTGGTCAGGCTCTGATACGTCTGCTTCCCCATAGTGACTATGTGCCGCGTCTCCCCTTTACCCTTGCGCACCGTGACCTCGAACTCGAACGGATCGCCGGTGCGGGTCGTCTTCACCTCGATCATTACGTCTCCCCATTGTATGGTCCTCGTGACCCTCGACGCTGAGCCTCACATAATCGCCTCAGGCGCTCGGATACAGCTTGGTGAGCACGAACTCGCGGTGACCCAGCGCCTCGGCGCAGGTCAGCCTGCCGTTTACAGTGCGAGCGAACAGGTCCATGAGACGGTCGCCGGCCTCGTCGAGTGTGATCTCGCGGCGCAGCAGTCCGCTCACATCGAGGTCGATGTGCTCGCTCATCGTCTGCGCGGTCAGCGGGTTCCCGGTCAGCTTGACCACCGGCTCGATCGGATTGCCGACGATGTTGCCCTGGCCGGTGGGGAAGAGGTGGATGACCGCACCGCCGGCGGCCATCAGCGTGACGCACTCCGCCGCCGCCGACGAGCTGTCCATGAAGTTGAGGCCCGGTACGCTCGGCGCCTCCGCTGGACCCAGGACATCGACGACCGGCCCGACCCCGGTCTTCTCGATGTTGCCCAGCGCCTTCTCCTCGATCGTGCTCAGGCCGCCGCGGATGTTGCCCTGGGTCGGCTGCGAGCCCATCGGATCGACGCCCCTCGACTCTATCGCCGAGACGTAGGCGTCGAACGTCTGCTTGAACTTGGCGCGCACCTCGTGGCTCGCGCAGCGCTCGGCGATCAGGTGCTCGCCGCCCGTCAGTTCGGATGTCTCGCCGAAGAAGACCGTGCCGCCGGCCTCGACCACCCGGTCGACGACGCGACCTACGGTGGGGCAGGATGCTAGACCAGTGGTGGTGTCCGATTCACCGCACTTGATGCTGACCCAGATATCCTTCAGCTCGACCGGCTCGCGTCTCAGCTCCGAGGCGTCCTGCACGAACCGCTGCGCCACACGCGCCGCCTTGCTGATGGTCTCGAGGTCACCGAACCGCTCGATCGAGAGGCCCTCTACCGGCTTGCCCGAGGCGCGGATGCCTTCGACCACCCGCTCGGTCCAGTTCGGCTCGATGCCGATGACGATGACCGAGGCGACGTTGGGGTTGGCGCCGGTGCCGATCAGCGTGCGGAAGTGCAGCTCGAGGTCCTCGCCGTACTGCAGGCGCCCGTAGGGATGGGGAAGCGGCAGCGTATCGGAGATCAGCCGCCCCACCCCTTCAGCGGCGGCGTTGGAGATATCGTCCACCGGCAGGACGACGACGTGGTTGCGAATCCCTACGCGGCCGTTCTCCCGTCTGTAGCCTGTCAGCTGCATGCTCGCCTCGCCCTTTCCGTCAGTCCTCGAACGACCAGCGGGCCGAGCGGATGTTGTGCACGTGCACGTAGTCGCCGGCCGCTATCGGCTCCGTGGTCAGCCCTATCGTCACCCGGTACTCGATGACTTCGCCGCCTTTGGCGATGTCGCTCAGGGCGATCTTGTGGCCCAGGGGAATGTCGCCGCGGGCACTCAGCGTGATCGTCTCTTCGCTGTCCATGTAGACGCCGGTCACCTGTTCGCCGCGCCTGATGTCCTCGGTGGCGATACCGACGTCGTCGCCTTCGTTGTGGATCAGGAACTTGTGCATGACCTTCTCCGCTTCCGCGCCATCGTTGGACGTGAGCAGACAATCTGGCCGAACGGCCGGTCTGATGGAAGGGCCTGCGAGCGGTCGGTCGGGCCTAGCCGTTAACGCCTGCTGTTGCACGACCGAGCCGCTGGGCGCATGATGGCTCGGGTGACTGAACTCGATGAATCGTGAGGCGGCGACATGCGCAGCGCAGTGACGCTCACGCTATTGCTACTCGTGTCGGCGAGTATACTCCCCGCACAGACTGACGTGATCCCCACGCTCCCGAGACAGGCGCTGATCGATTCGGGCCCTCCGGCCCCGATCCGTGCCACCACGACCTGCACGATCCAGCGGATCGTCGACGGCGACACCATCGAGTGTGATGAAGTCGGACGTGTACGGCTCATCGGGATGGACACTCCGGAGCTGAGCCAGGAGCCCTACGGGACGCTCGCCGCCGATGCGCTGGCGGGGCTGGCGCCGGTCGGCTCGCGGGTGGAATTGGAGCGCGACGTCGAGTTGCGGGATCAGTACGGCCGTACCCTCGCCTACGTCTGGGTCGATGGGTTGCAGGTGAATTGGGCGTTGGTGCGCCAGGGCTGGGCCGTCCTGCTCACCTATCCGCCGAACGTGCAGTATGTCGATTGGTACACCGACGCCGAGCGCCGGGCACGGGCAGACAGCGTCGGGCTCTGGGCGGTCGGCGGGTTCGAATGCCTGCCGGTCGACCGGCGTCGCGGCAGATGCGACTGAGCTTGCAGGAGAAGAGCCATGGTCGGGGTGATACGCAAGCGGGACATCCTTGCCCATCCGATCGTCACGATTCGTTGCTTCGGGTGGCCGGTCTTCTTACGGGCGCTGACTGCCAGTCGGCACCAGACCTTCCTGTCGCTGCTGTGTGAGACCGGCGCACTGCGGCCGCCCACGGTGGAGGTCCCGGAGCTGCTCGGCCACTGCGTCGAGCTGGAACTGCGGGCGCGACGGATCTACCAGACGCTGGCGCAGCGCTTCGCCGACGCGGTCGCGGTGCGGCGGTTCTTCGAGACGCTGGCGGAGGAGGAGGGTGAACATGCCGAGCTACTCGAGCTGTGCCGGGAAACGGCAGGCCGGGCGGGCTGGCTGGAGGAGCGTTTCGCGCCGTGGCGTGACGCGGTGCCGCGGCTCGAGCAGCAGATGGGTGAGGCGGAGGCGTCGCTCGAAGGGCTGGACGATCTGGCCGACGCTTTTCGTCTGACCATCCGAATCGAGTGCTCGGAGATCAACGATGTCTTCCAGGGCGTGGTGGCGGCGACGGACTCTGACTTCGTGAGGAGCCTCCGGGCGTTCCAGACCGCGGGGTCGACGCACGTATCCTATATCGCCGATCGGATCTCGGAATTCGAGCCGAGCCTGGCCGCCGAATGCCGGAAGATGCGGGCCGAACTCTTCTAGCTAGAAGGCTTCGCCCAGGGTGATATAGAAGCCGGAATCGCCCTCGCCGAATCCGAAGTCGAGTCTCAATGTGATCCCTTCGGCGCGGACCAGCAGGAAGCGGAGGCCGCCGCCAATGGAATACTTGAGGTCGCCGAAGGTGAAGTCGCTCGGTTCGTAGGCGACATCGCCGATCCCGCCGAAGACGACGGCGCCGAGCCGCCACCAGATCGGGACGATCCGGTATTCCGCCTGTACCGCGACCATGTTCCTGTCGCGGAACCGGCCCAGATAGTAGCCGCGCATCAGGTCCTGGCCGCCGAACAGAAAGAGCTGCTGGAACGGCGGGTCGCCGGTCTCGAACCCGAAATAGCCCTGCAGCGCCAGGACGTGTCCGGGTAGAGTTCTGATATAGCCGCGCAGGTCGAGGACGTAACGGCCGAAGTCGTAGTCGCTGCCGATCGCCTCTCCGTTCAGCTCCACCGTCAGCTGGTGATACTGGCCGCTGGACGCGGAGAAGATGTTGTCACGCGTATCCCAGGTGGCGAGCACGATGGCGCCCGAGACCACGCCACCTTCGCTGCCCGCGATGTCACGCTCGTCCAACATGCCGCCTTCCTCGACCTCAGCCAGCCTGCTGCGCTCGAAACGGTAGCCGACCCCCAGGTGCATGGCCGAAAACAGCCGACGCTCGATGCTGGCCTGCAGGCGCGTGTACCGTGGCGTATAGTCTTCTTCGTCGTCCTGCGAGGTATCGTTGCCGATTCCGTAGAACTTGTCGGGAAACTTGCTGTAGCCGGCGTAGCCGACGAAGTGGTAGTCATCCCCGCCCCACCAGAGGTCGGAATAGAGCTCGGCGCTGATCTGGCTGTTGGTCGTGTAGACGAAGACCGGCGTCACGGTCGAGGGTCGGGCGGTGGAATCGGCAGCCGCCGGGCGGAAGTAGTACTGGGCGGCCACACCGAAGGCGAGCTTGGTCTCCGGTGTGTAGTAGAGGACGGGGATCGGGATCAGGCCGCTGCGCTTCGGCGCGGAAGCCTCTTCTTCGGTCTGCTGCGCGAGGGTCATGCGCGGCGGCGCGCAGCACAGCACGGCGAGTGCCAGAATGAGACGTCTCAGCCCTACGGCGTGTGGCATGGTGGCGGTCTCCTGACCCGGAAGTGGTCGTCGGGCCCGATTGATCGCCGGGAGTATCTCACAAAGTGCCGCAGCTCGTCGGCTGACGGCCCGCGTCCGTCGCTTGACTATTCCTCGCTGCCGACGAGCTCCTTGAAGCGGGGTTCGGACCAGAGTTCCTGGAACATCCAATCCGAGGCGATGTAGTCTTTGCGCTGCGGGATGGCCTCCAGAAACTCTTGCAACATGTCCAGCGCCCGATCGCGCTCGCCGAGCAAGAGCCGAACGTTCGCGGCGTAGTAGTCGATCCAGGGGGCGACGGCTTCCGGTGCCGCGGCGCGGGCCCGCTCGATGACCGCGTCCGCGCTGTCGGCCAAGCCGGCGCGAGCGAGGGCGCCCGCCACCCAGGTCTCACCGAGGGCCTGGCGCTGCTCGCGTGATTGCGGGGGGTTCATCTGCCACATGCTGTCCAGCAGTGCCCAAGCGCGGTCCACATCGGGTTCCGGCCCCTCGGAGAGCGCCAGCAGGAAGAGGGAGCACGACACGAACCACTCGTCGGCGGGAAAACGCCGCCGCCCCTCGTCGCACCAGCGTATCGACTCGCTCACGTCCTTCAGGTCGAGCGAGATCTGGAACTGCCGAAAGATGATGACTCTGGCTTGTTCCAAGAACGGGTCCGCCTCCAGCGCCCGCTCGGCGCTCTGCCGCGCTTCCGCGAACTGGGTGTTCCGCCTTTGCAGCTCGCTCAGGTCGCTCCAGGCGCGGGCCCTCCAGGGATCGGCCGCCACGGCGGCCCTAAGGTCCCGTTCGGCTCGCTCCCGCAGCTCGCTGGGGTCACTGGCCTCCCGGGCCACCGACATCTGGAACAGCAATACCCCGCGCAACTCGAGGGCCCGAGCATCGTCGGGAGCCCGCTCGAGCGCCCGCTCGGCGTGCGCCAGCCCGCGTATTACGACGTCCTTGTCGAAGTCGTCCGCAGCTGCACCCGAGCGTGCAGCTTGGTCCCGGGCCACCCAACCGCGCAGCACGATCGGCTCCACCCACGACGGATCGAGCCGCTCGGCCACGGCGAGCACCGAATCGGCGGCGACCAGCGCTCGCACCGCTGCGGCCGAGTCACCGTCCGCCTCGAGCACATCCGATTCGTCACGCAGGGCTTCGGCCCGCTCGACGGCAGCCAGTGCCTCGGGGCTCGACGTGCCGGCGCGTCGTTCGCGTAGTTGAACTTCGGCGCCGAGCCGCTGCCGGAGCCGGCGCGCCACTTCGGCGGCCAGGTCGTTCCGAAGGTCCTGCCACTCTTCCACGGGGCCACGCAACGCGAAGCTTTCGATCGTCGATTGGCTTCCCGGATCGATGAGCGCCACGTTCAGTGCGAGAGATTCACGGGAGCCTGTAACACTGCCCTCGACCAGCGTCCCCATCCCGAGCGCTCTAACCAGGCTGTCGAGAGACACGAAGGCGTCCCGGTAGGGCTTCACGCCCCCGCGTGGAACTACGTCGAGCCCGCTGACCTGGCTCAGCTCGTCGATCAACGCGCCGGTGAACGTGTTGGCCAGGTGGCCCAGGCTCTGGTCTTCACTCTCGTCGTCGAAATAGAGAACCGCGATGCGAGTCGCATCGAGCGCGGCGGCATCGATCGCTGAGCCTCCCGACCTCGGGCCACCGCGTGACAAAACGACGGCAATAAGCGCCGCGGCGACGGCGATATTGACCGGGACACCGATCCGCTCGACGCGCCCCCAGCGCTGCTGTCCCCGGGCGCCGTGGTGGTAGGCGAGCACCAGCACCGTCGGGATCATCGCCACCCAGGCCACCAGGCTCACGTCGGCCAGTTGCGGCGCGATGCCGTAGCGGCCGATCAACCAGTCGACGAACTCCAGGACGCCCCAGCCCACGGCCAGGTAGATGCCAAGGATCTGGGGAACGCGGCGCTCGAGCAGTTCCCGACCGAGACCCGGCGCCATCGATACCTCGCAGTCCTATTATTGATATTAGGCCCACTCGGGGCCCGAGACGACCCAAAGATGCCACGAGACAAGGCGACGATCAACTTGCGCCGCTCTTGGGTCACCGGCATGGCCGAGGAGGTATCGAGATGCCGTATATCGTGCAGGAGAGCAGATCGCTCTACGATGATGCGCTGGTTCGGCTGGCGGAGTCGATCAGCGACGCGACCCCCGACGGGGACCTCAACTACATCGTCACCCGCATATTGAGCGACTGGCTGCAGAAACGCGGCCTCAGCTACAGCGCGCTCGCCGACGTCGTGACGGTGCTGGAGACCGCGAAGCTGGAGTTCTACCGCCGGATCGCCGCGCCCTACGAGGACGGCAAGGCAGCGCTGAACGGCGATGTCTACGGCGAGCTGGGTGAGGACTAGTGAGGTCCCGGCAGCTCCTCTAGCTCACCGCTCCCGGTGACGCGATAGAAGGCACCGCCTTCCCATAGCAGCCCCTGGAAGGAGCCGAGCTCTACCAGCGGGACGTCGATCGCGAAGACGCGTCCGTCGTAGAGACCCTCCACCTGTTCGACTTCGGTGTGTCCCACGACCACCGCGTGCGCTCCATAATATTCCAGGATCGTCTCAACCTCGTCGTGAGTCGCGTGCGTATACGATCCCTCGCTCGACCGGTGGTAACCGCGGTACCAGAATGGGCCGCCGCTGCTATACCAGAAGATCGGCGTCTCGTCGAACATGATCTGGTAGGATCGCAGGTCGAGGTACTCGCGGGCCTGGACGTTGATGTCTTCCAATCCCAAGCCGGCCTCGACCACGTGGGGTCCTATGCCGCCGTGCACGAAGAGGATGTCGTTCAGTCTTATGGCCGAGTGTTTCGTGCGCAGCCACCTGCCCAGCTCCATGTGCGGGCCGTAGAGGTCCTGGTACATGATCTTCGTTCGACGCGCGATGCCGCCCAGGTACTTCTGGTTCACGTAACGGAGATCGCCCCAGATCACCATTATCTCGTGGTTGCCGAGCACGAAGTGAACGCGACCGCCGGCCCGAATCGCTTCCCGCTCCAGGCGATGGATTAGCCACAGGCACTCGGTCACCCGGTCGCCGCGGTCGAATACGTCGCCGTCCACGACCAGGTGCCCGGCCCCCCAGCGCCAGTGCAGATCCGCGTCGACGATCCTCGCGTTCACCAGCAGATCGACGAACGCCTGGTACTCGCCGTGGATGTCGCTGACAACGAATATCCTCGGGACGTCGTCATAGGTGTGGGGCTGGATCTCCGGCGCCCGAGCCGCCACGACGTACTCGGCGAGCGAATCGCCGCAGAACCCGTGGAAGCGCAGCGTGTCGCTTACGAGGAACGTCCGCTTCTCCACAGAGCCGTCACAGAGGTAGAAGACGATGGCGGTCGAGTCGTTCTGCCAGTAGATATGGGGGCCGTCGTCCAGGGAATCGGCTGAGACTTCCAGGCCGGGCGTTTCGAAGCTCGGGCGCGCGACCGCCGGCTCCAACGACACGAGTGCTCCGAACATTAACGCAGCGAGAGTGACTGATGTGGCCTGTCTTTTCTGCATCCTGCGGCTCCGTGTTGAAAGTTCTATTCCGGCTCTTTCGATACCTCTTCCCTAGTAAGCTTGCTGAACCTAACCTTGGGGTCATGTACACGGCAAAGCCTCAGATGCGCTTGGTGGCCTCGATTGCCATTGCGGCGGCCGGGTGTGCCGAGCCCGGGAGCGACGCCAGCTTCGCGGTGCGCGACAGCGCCGGCATCGAGATCCTAGAGAGTCGTGCGCCGTCCAGCGACGCCGCCGCGACCTGGTGGGTGGACGAAGCACCGCTGCTGGAGATCGGCCTGGAGGACGGCCCTGCCGAATACCAGTTCTCCCAGGTCGAGGGCGCGTTGCGGCTGCCCGACGGACGTGTAGTCGTCGCCGACGGCGGCTCGCGGCAGATCCGCTTCTTCAACGCCGACGGCCGCTTCCAGTCCGCCTCGGGGCGTCGCGGCGGCGCGCCCGGCGAGTACCGGGAGATCATTGGGTTGGGCTACGGTCCCGGCGACTCGATCTGGGTCTTCGATTACGGGAACCGACGGTTCACGGTGCTGACCGTCGACGGCGAGGTGGCCCGGACGCTGACCCTCGACCCGACGCTCTCGAATGTGACCGCCGTCGGCCGACTGGCGGATGGCTGGTTCGTCGTGCGGGAGTTCTGGTCGTCGGCGCGCGGCGACGCGGCTGCGATCCCGTTGGGTCTGGTCCGCGATCCGGCGGCGGTGGCACGTTACGCGGCGGACGGTGCGAGGATGGACACGATCGGTCTGTTTCTCGGTCGCGAGATCTACGTCAGCACCGAGGACGGACGTGGCGTGATGAGCACGCCGCTGTTCGCACACATCACCAGCGCAGCGGTCCACGTGAACGACATCTTCATCGGCGACCAAGAAGACTTCGAGGTCGGCGTGTACACCGCGGACGGCACACTACGCCGAATTATCCGCCTGACCGGCGTCGACCTGCGGGTGACGCGCGATGACATCGAGCGGGCAATCGAGCGGCGATTGGCGAGGGTGTCGGCGGAACGGCGAACGATGATGCGGGCGCAGCTGGACGCGATGGACATCCCGGAAACGCGACCCGCATACAGCCGCCTGCTGGTCGATTCGGAAAGTGCCCTCTGGGTCGGCGACTACGCGCCCTATCCGGAAGATCCCGTTCTCTGGCGTGTGTTCGACGCGGATGGTCGCCTGGTCACCGTGCTAGAGGTGCCCGAGCGATTTCGTGTCTTCGATGTCGGAGCTGACTGGATTCTCGGTGTGTGGCGCGACGACCTCGACGTCGAGCGCATTCGTCTCTACCGCTTGAGGAAAGATGGCTGAGTTCGAACAAGCTGCTGAAGCTGACTGTGGATTTCGGTGACCATCGACGAACGATCGTCGCGGGACTGAAGGAAGAGCGACCCGACCGGCAGGCGCTGGTCGGCGTACAGGCGCTGTTCGTGGTCAACCTCGAACCGCGGAAGATGGTCGGCGAGCTGTCCGAGGGGATGCTGTTCGACGTCGGCTATCCCGACGGTATCCAGCCGGTGTTCGCGATCCCCGAGGCGCCGGTCCCGAACGGGGCGCGGGCCGGCTAGCGGGCGTGCAAGCCCAGTCGCAGGCAGAGCAGTGCGATGATCGTCTTCGCGTCGTGCAGCCGGCCGTCGAGAAAGGCGTCCCATAGCTCGGCCTGGCTCATCTCGATCACCTTGATGTCCTCGTCGCCGACGCCCAGCCCCGCCGCCGCCTCGGGCACACCGCTCACTTCCCCGTAATAGAGGAAGACGCGCTCCGAGGTGCCGCCGGGCGACGTGTAGAAGGTTACTATCGGCTGGAGGTTCTCGACCTCGTAGCCCGTCTCCTCGCTGATCTCGCGAACGATGCAGGCCTCGGGCGTCTCGTCCTCGCGCAGGCCGCCGGCCACGATCTCCTCCGTCCAGCCGGGGCCCTTTTCCAGGGTCGGGTAGCGGAACTGGCTTACCAGCACCAGCCGGCCGCTATCGCGGTTGACGAGGGCGGCGGCGACCGAGTCGCCGCGCTCGAAGCACAGTTGGCGGAGCGGCGAGCTCCAACTGCCGTCGTGCTTGCGATGCTCGATGATCGCCTCCTCGACCTTGAAGACGTCGTCGAGGATCCACCGTTTCTCCAGTACCCTGACTCGCTCCATTCCACCCGACCTCGAAGTTCCGGGTGAGCTGTGCCGGCTTGCAGCCTGCTCCACCATTCAGAAGAGAAGAGCGGGGCCCCTCTGTCGCAAGCGGTCAGCCCGAGGCTACCCCGTAGGGCCGCCGGCCTGGTGCCTCGGTGCGCCGCTCGTGCGTCGCCTTGGGGCCCGGCCTGGCTGCGATGCGCCGGATTTTGGCCCGTTGGCCCTGTTCCTGTTCGAAGGCAACTGGTGTAAGTTTCACGCCCCTGACGGGGCGGCCCCACTGGAGCGGGTCGCTCGTGGAAGGGGCCCGATTAGAATGAACGAAGACGCGAATACGACCGACTACGGAGTGCGCCCGCCCGCGGATCTTAACCCGCGGCTCGACCCTGTCTTGGACTTCCCCGACGCCGAGTTCGGGGAGCTCTCCGCCGCCGACTACGAGACGCTGGGCTTCATGTCGGGCCTCGAGGTGCACCAGCAGCTGCTGACCCGCTCGAAGCTCTTCTGCCGCTGCCCGGCTGGCCGTCTCGTGAAGGTGTGCGATTCCGAGGTGCTCCGCCATATGCGCCCGACTCTCAGTGAGATGGGCGAGTACGACGGGACGGCGTTGATGGAGTTCAAGACCAGGAAGGAGATCGTCTACCAGCTGGAAGAGAACTCGGTCTGCACGTACGAGATCGATGACACACCGCCATTCGAGATTGATCGTGAGGCGGTGCGGGTGGCTGTCGAGATCGCACAGCTCCTCAGTCTCAACCTGGTGTCCGAGCTGCACGTCATGCGCAAGCAGTACCTGGACGGTTCGATCCCGACCGGGTTCCAGCGTACGGCGATGGTGGGTCTCGATGGAGCGATCCCGTTCCGAGTGCCGGAGCTGGGTGTAGATCGCGAACTGCGGATCCGCCAGCTATCCCTGGAGGAGGACTCGTGCCGCGAGGTCTCCGATATCGGCCACCGTATCACGTTTCGCACCGATCGACTCGGTATGCCGCTGACCGAGACCGTGACCGAGCCCGAATTGCTGACGCCGTTAGAGCTGCAGGCCGCCGGCCGTCTGTTGGCGCGCGTGGCGCAGGCGACGAGGAAGGTGCGGCGCGGGCCGGGTGCGGCGCGACAAGACGTCAACGTCTCGGTGGCGGGCGGCCGGCGTATCGAGCTGAAGGGTGTGGACAACCATCGGCGCTTGCCTCAACTCGTGCATATCGAGGCGTTCCGTCAGCTCAACCTGCTGCGTATCAGGGCGGAGCTGGAGCGTCGCGGTGTCGAACCCGAGTCGCTGGCGGTCCCGGCGGACGGGTTGCCGTGGGAGATGAGTCCTAATGTGGTGGAGGCGACATCGTCGCTGCTGCCCCTCGACTACGCGCCTGTGCAACAGGCTTTGGAGCGTGGCGAAAAGGTGGTCGCGGTTCGCCTGCCGGGCTTCGCAGGGTTGCTCAACCACCGCACTCAGCCCGGTGTCACCTTCGCCCGCGAGATCGCCGACCGCGTGCGCGTCATCGCCTGCCCGGTCCGCCGGCCTTTCATGATCCACTCCGACGTGGGGGACTACGGGCTCGACGGGCGCCAGTGGCACAGCCTCCGCAAGCAGATCAAGGCGGGCAGCGGCGATGTTCTGGTCGTGGTATGGGCACCCGAGCAGGAGGCGGCTACAGCGGCCCGCGAGGTCCTCATCCGCGCCCAGGACGCCCTGGCCGGCGTTCCGGCTGAGACACGCCAGGCCTTCCGCGACGGAACCAACGGCTTCGAGCGCATCTTGCCGGGTCCGGACCGCATGTACCCCGATACCGACACGCCACCATTGCCCATCGCCGATCGTCTGGTCGTCGAGGTGCGCGAGCAGCTTCCCGAACCGCCGTGGGAGCGGGAGTTACGCTACGAGAGGATGGGGCTCGAGCCTGCCGCGGCGCGACGGCTTTCCTCCGCGCCCTGGGCGGACCTGTTCGATGCCCTGGCACCCGCCGACGCCGCGACGGCGTGCCGCCTCGCCGCCGCGCTGGCAAAGAGGATACCGTATCACCGCCGTGCGGGTGTCGCCGTCGACGCAATCGAGGTCGAACGCCTGCGCCCCTTGATCCGCGCCATCGAAGGCGGCGCGATCCGCCCGGAGGCGCTGGAGCCGGCTCTCGACCGCCTGGTCCAGCTCGATGAGCGGCCTGTGGACGAACTGTTGGCCGGCTATCTCTCGGGACCGGATGACCTGCTGGAAATGGAGCGCGAGCTGACTAAGGTCACGGCACGGGCCACGGCGCTCGCCGGGAAGCCGGCGGCGGTGGTCATGAAGTGGGCGATGGGCCAGTTGATGCCGCGGTTCCTGGGCCGGCTCGACCCGGCGGTCGTGCGTCATCGTCTGCAAGTCGCGCTGGACGAAGTCGTCGCGGAGGTCGAGACGTGAGCGACCCGAGCGACGATCGCTATCGCGGATATCGCGGTCCCTGTCTCGAGGTGATGACCCGCTTCGAGGTGACCGTGTGGTGTCAGGTAAGAGCACACACGACGCGCGGTCTGTTCGAGGGTCTCCTGCTGCCGCGCTCCGAGACGAGCGACGAGAACCATCTAGTGCTGAAGCTGAACAACGGCTACAACATTGGATTACGCTACGACACGATCGAGCGCCTCGAGAAGATCGGCTACCGGGAAGCCCACTACAAGATCCCCGAGAAGGAATTCCCCACCGATCCGTCGAAGCCACGGGTCAAGCTGTTCGGCACGGGCGGTACCATCGCTTCGCGCCTCGATTATCGGACCGGCGCTGTCATCCCGGCCTTCAGTCCGGGCGAACTTTACGGCTCGGTTCCGGAGCTC
>JASFTY010000036.1:0-14149 GCA_050050535.1 Gemmatimonadales bacterium
AGGTGCTACGATGAGATCGCACACCGAATACCGGACCTTCAACACGAAGAAACAGCAGGAGATCATCCACATCACACCGTGGGTGGAGGATGAGGTGGCCAAGAGCGGAATCCAGGAGGGATTCTGCCTGGTCAGCGCCATGCACATCACCGCCTCGGTCTTCATCAACGACAACGAGTCGGGGCTGCACCAGGACATCTATGACTGGCTCGAAGGCGCCGTCGCCCCTTGGGCAAGCCACCCGGCGCGCGGCGACGACTACCTGCACAACCGGACCGGCGAGGACAACGGAGCCGCACATCTGCGGAACCTCACCATCGGGCACGAGGTGATCATTCCGGTGACCGACGGCAGACTCGACCTCGGGCCCTGGCAAGCCGTTTTCTACGGCGAGTGGGATGGCCGCCGTTCGAAGCGAATCGTCCTGAAGGTGATCGGAGAGTAACCGGAGCCCGGAGAAACATCGCTTCCGTGTTGATGGATTGTTGAGGGGCCGAGTCGACATTCGACAGCGGACAATCTAAGATCGATTTCCGAGTTTAGCTGCGACGATCGACGCTCGACTGTCGAATTTCGACGTTCAACCCCGAGGTTCTCCAATGGCAACGCCCCTCGACAGTCCGACGACCGAGTTTGATTTGCACGATCGCCTCATCGACCTCGCCGTCCGCATAAGCGAGGTCTGCGACAGCCTGCCACCGACGCGGACAGGCAAGCACGTCGCGGTACAGCTGGTTCGCTGCGGCACCGCCGCCGCTCCGCTGCATGCCGAGGCCAGCGCCGCCGAATCCAGAAAGGACTTCGTTCACAAGCTCCGCCTATGCCTCAAGGAGCTGCGCGAGACGATGACCTGGCTCCGCTATCTCCAGCGCCTGGACCTCGGCGACAAATCCGAGATCGATCAATCGATCAACGAGACCGACCGCGCCCTCGCCATCATCTACACCAGCATCAGGACGGCTACCCGCAACCAGAAGCTGAAGTCCTAGCACCACCGAACGTCGACCGCCGAACCTCGACGATCGAACGTCGACCATCGAACCTCGACCGTCGCAGCTAAACTCGGAAATCGATCATCGAATGTCGACTGTCGATTGTCCCGTCGGCGCTCCCACTTTCGGGCAATCTTCGGCCTTTCCCGAACCCCCTGTACGCCCTACATTTACGACGCGATGATTAGCGATCGCCTGAACCAGACGACCGTTGCGCTCCGGGAGTGGCTCTACCCGCAGGAGATCACGCCGGGCCACCGGGTTCGTTGCCAGATGCCGGGCTGTCACGTGTTCCTCGGCCGTAGCGGCCATCATCTCCGCTTCCGGTCGCTGCGCCGCAGCGATGCAGCCCTGCCGCCCGAGTGGGTTGGCTGGCACTGCAGCCGCTGCGGTCACTTGAACGTCTACTGCCCGATCGACGGACCGAGCGGCCGGCTCTAACAATCCGTCTCCTCCCCCGCGCGCGTTCCATCGGCCGTGCCGATTCGAACCTGTCTGGTGGATTCTTGAAACAGAGGTTCCGATGTCGTGGAGCACCTCAGCCTCGTTCGGTAGCCGCTTCACCGCAGCCGTCTGCCTGCTGATCGCAGCCACCCTCGCCACCGCGCATCAGGCGCGCGCCCAAGCCAGACGTCCGATCCAGGCGAACGATCTCTACAGGATCCGCACGGCGCGCGACGTCGTCATCTCACCGGACGGTGAGCGAGTCGCATTCGTCGTGACCCAGATCGACTCGGCCGCTGACGCCTACTACAGTCACCTCTGGCTGGCCGGCGTGAACGACCGTCAGGTTCGGCAGCTGACCCGCGGCGCCGTGCGCGATCGCGATCCCGCGTGGTCGCCGGACGGGTCGAAGATCGCTTTCGTGTCCAACCGTGGAGGGGAAGCCGCGCAGATCTTCGTCCTCCCGCTCGACGGGGGCGAGCCGTGGGCGCTGACCGACCTGGAGAACGGTGCGTCCAATCCGGTCTGGTCACCGGACGGGAGGACGCTGCTGTTCATCTCGTCGCTGACGACGGCTGAGCTGGAGGAGGCGACCCCGGCTGAGACCGACGCCGCGGGCGAGGGCGAGGGTGAGGACACGGACGAGGCGGCGATGTGGGGCTCGCTGGCGGCGATCCGCAACTGGCTGGCGCAGAACGCCGCGCGAGAGCAGCCCGCGGTGATCACCCGCCTGCGCTTCCTCGGCGAGCGGGGGCTCAACCCGATCGAGCGCTGGGATCACATCTACGCGATCGACCTGGAGAACGGCGAGCCGCGGCGACTCACTGACGGCCCCTACGATTTCTCGGCCCCGAGTTTCTCGCCCGACGGTCGCCAGATAGCCTTCATCGGAGACATCACGAACGGCGTACATCCCGACTACTCGCTCAAGAACGAGCTTTACATCATGGACGTGGCGGGCGACGTGCCTCGCATGATCGACATACCTGGCTACAGTGTATCCCGCCCGTCCTGGTCACCCGACGGTACCCACATCGCCTTCGCCGCCCGGGATACGACCGAGCCGTCGGCGGCCAACACGATCATCGGCGTCCTCGAGCTGGTCGACAGGGGTCTGGTTGGGGACGTCGAGTGGGTGAGCCGGGCCCTCGACCGCAGTGCCCGTCAGTACCGCTGGTCGGCGGACGGAAGCTCCATCTACTTCAGCGCCGGCGTGCACGGCACGGTCCCGATCTACCGTGTACCCCTCCATGACGGCCAGATCCGCCAGGTCGTATCCGGTGAGCGCGGCGTGCTCTCCTTCGACCTGGTCGGCGACAAGCTCGCCTTCACCGTCACCCAACCGGCCAACCCATCCGAGGTGTACATGGCCAACGCCGCCGGCGACGACGAGCGCCGGCTCACCGACCTGAACACCGCCTGGCTGTCCGACATCTTCGTGCAGCCGCACCGCGGGTTCTGGTACCAGAGCTTCGACGGCCGGCGCGTGCAGGGCTGGTTGATCGAACCGGTCGGCTATCACGGAAACGAGAAGTATCCGCTGGCCGTCGAGATCCACGGCGGCCCTCACTCGATGTGGGGCCCCGGCGAGCAGACCATGTGGCACGAGTTCCAGTTGCTCGCCGCAAACGGATACTTCGTCCTCTACACGAACCCACGCGGCAGCAGCGGCTATGGCTACGACTTCAAGTACCTGATCCAGCGTGCCTGGGGCGACGGGCCGATGCGTGACGTGCTGACCGCCGTCGACACCATCGTCGCCCGTGGGCTCGTCGACGAAGCGCGTATGGTAGTCACCGGCGGCAGCTACGCCGGTTATCTGACCGCATACATCGTCGGCCACGACCGCCGCTTCGCCGCCGCGGTCGCCCAGCGTGGCGTCTACGACCTGGCCACGTTCTTCGGCGAAGGTAACGCCTGGCGCCTAGTCCCCTTCGAGTTCAACGCCTACCCGTGGGAGGACCCCGAGGTCCTGCGCCGCGAGTCACCCATCAGCTACGCGCACCTGATCGAGACGCCGCTCCTCATCATCCACTCGGACCGCGACCTGCGAACTGGTGTCTCGCAGTCGGAGATGCTCTACCGCACGTTGAAGGTGCTGAAGAAGCCGGTGGAGTACGTGCGCTATCCGCGGGAAGGGCACGAACTGTCACGCAGCGGCGAACCGCTACTGCGCGTCGACCGCCTGCTGCGCATCCTCGAATTCTTCCAGCGATACGTGAGACCGGACCTCTAGGCCGACACAGCGGGGGCCGTGCTGGGACAGGAAGTCCTGTGCCCCTCCACAACCGCGCTACCCGAGTATAGAAACGAGCTCACCATGACGACATCGACGTCGGCGGCCACCGCCGCCGCTGCTACTCCGCTTCTTCGGGCTCGGGGGCCAATGGCACGTTCTTCCGGATGCGGTGGCTGAAGAGGGTGATCTCGGTGAGACCGGCGCGCCGCAGCATTTGCTCGCCGACATCCCAGCCCTGCTCCAGGCTGGTCGGGACATGGCTGTCGGTCCCGATCGTCACCGTCGCGACGTGAGCATCCTTCGCCATCTTCAGGATGTCGAGTGACGGATACGGCTCGGCCGGCGCCTGGACGACGCCCGACGTGTTCACCTCTAGTCCCAGACCCTTGGAGACCATCGTTTCGAGCAGGCCGCGTATCTGCGACTCGAACGGCTTGGCTTTGAACGGGCCGTAGTGCTTCACGCCGAACCGCTTCGCCATGTCCAGGTGGCCGACCACATCGAAGCCGCCCCACTCGAGCATCTCCGCCAGCGCCTCGAAGTACCGGCCGTAGGCCTCCGACGCATCGCGGCTCTTGAAGTAGCCGCTCACCGCGCCGCCGGATATCTGCTCACCGTCGACCACGTGCAAGGAACCGATGATCAGATCGAAGTCGACGGAGTCGGTGAGCGCGTCGAGGGTCTCCACCCATTCGGGCCGATACTCGAACTCGGCCCCGAGCAGGATGCGCAATTCCGGGTAGTCGGGTTGGAGCCGCTCGATCTCGTGCTGCAGCTGCTCGAACCTCTGACGGGCTTCAACCAGGTCGAGGACCCACTCGCCGCCCCTGGGGCTCAGAGTCTCGGCATGATTGGTGAAGCAGATCTCTTCGAATCCGAGCTCCGCCGCGATCTCGCACACCTGTTCGGTGCTACCGCGCCCGTCGCTCGAATATCGGTTGTGAACGTGATAGTTGACGCGCACGGCTAAGCCTCAACTGACCAATGCGATCGCCACGCCGTCTCGGGTCGGCACGACGATCGACGTGAAGCGCGGGTCACGGGCGACCCGGCGGTTGAACTCCTGGATCCCGACGACTTCCGGGTCCCGGCTGTCCCGCTCCAGGACCCGTCCGCCTCTCAACGCATTGTCGGCGATGACCAGCCCCCCAACCCTCACGTGGTCGGCACACCACTCGAGGTAACGAGGATACCCTTCCTTGTCGGCGTCGATGAAGACGGCGTCGAAAGGCGCCTCTGCAGACAGACCTTCGAGCAGCCTGTTCGCCTCGCCGACCATCACCTCGACACGGTCGGCCAATCCAGCACGGCTGATGTACTCTCGCGCTAGCTCCGCGCGGTCGGCCCGTTTCTCGATCGTAATCAGTCGGCCGTCAGCCGGCAGAGCTCGACCCATCCAGATGGCGCTGTAGCCGCCCAGGGTCCCCAGCTCGAGGACGCGCCGGGCACCGATGGCTCTCAGCAGCACCTGCAGCAGCTTCCCTTCCTCGGCACTGATGTATATCTGCGGCAGGCCCGCCTCGCCGATCGCGCGTCGCAACTCGGTCAGCACCTCGTCCTCGGGCGCGAAGAGATCGGCGACGTAGCGCTCGCAGGCTTCTCGGCTGAAGTCGTCCATCGTGCGACGGTCCGTCAGCGGGTCGCCCAACCCCAGCCACCCTCACCGGTGGCTCGCCGGGCCGCTCCTACCCAGACCCTGACCTTGGGCGGGGTGGCGGCGCGCGGCCGCCGGCTCATGCTTCGCAGGCGCGCGCCCAATTCTGCGGGCTCGGACGCGGCGAGCTGGGTCACTGAGTTGATGCCGGCCTCCCACAATAGCCTGGCGTTCTCGGTCCCGATCCCCCGGAGGGTCGATAACCGCGCCGCCGCGATCCACTCCTCCGCCTGCGACAACGTGGCGGACGCGTGGCTGGCGACTTCCGCCGGCTCGGCTTCCGCCAGCAGGAACAGGTTGCCATAGGGCGTGGCGGCCAGCCGCTCGCGCTCGGACGAATCGACCAGCCAGAGATCCTGCAGCCGCGGCCGCAGCGAATCGGTGTTCCAGCGATCCATACCGAAGAGCACGGCCAGCGAGAAGACCGCAGCGGCGACGGCAGCCAGCGCCGTACGGCGCGGGCGCAGTCGCAGGACGTCCGCGGAGCGGTCCCAGCTCGGCGCGATCGCGACACGCGACAGGACCAGCGACTGGTAGACCACGAAGCAGTCGAGCGCGAACACCGGGAACCCGAGGAAGCCGGCCAGCGGCATCTCGAACAGCTTGAAGCTCTCGAACCCCGGGACCGTGTAGATCCACTTCGAGCGTGCCTCGATGTTGTACAGCTCCCAGATGAAGCCGACCGCCAGGCCACCGAGCAGGAAGCGGAGCAGCCGCGCCGGGCGGCCGTTGGAGAGGTCGGCGAGCAGCGAGCGGCTGCGATCGCGCGAGTAGTTCCACGGCTCCAGCAGCAGGGTCAGCGCACCCCAGATCATCGGGAAGAATATCCGCGGCCAGACCAGCGAGAGGGCGGCGAACGCGACGCCGGTCAGAAACAACGCGACCAGCATCCGGCGGCCGACATCGAACGTCGGCCAGCGAACCCCTTCGAGCGCTCCCCGCGCCGCCAGCCAGCGTTCGGCGAGGAAAATCGCCGGTAGCACCGTCGCGAACGAGACCGTCGTACCGAGCCAGCGGATCGGCCGCTCCGGCGGTAGAAAGACGTAGTACCAGTTGGCGACCCGGAAGTTGACCAGCTCGAAGAAGAACCAGAGCACCGCGGACCAGGCGAGCAGCGAGAGCGCGAAGCGCGGGCGCGGGAGCAGGTAGTAGCGACCACTGCGAGCCGCCACCGCCGCGTCCAGCACCAGGAGCGTTGGATACCAAGCGGAGATGTAGAAGTAGTTGACGAACGGCTCGACCCGGCGAAGCATCAACGCCGCAGCCGTCGCCAGAAACAGAAGCGCCGGCAGCGCGACGAGCCAGGGCGCCGGCCTCGGCGACCGGCCCTCCGCCCGGGGCGCACCGGCGCCCAGGTCGCCGAGCTCGCTCATCTACCGTGCGCAGCCTCGTCGAGCAGCCCTGCGAGGCCGGGAAGCTCGGGATCCGCGTACAGCACACGACCGCCCACGATCGTACCGAGCACGCGCACGTCCTTGATCTCCGCCGGCTCGATCTCGAGCAGGTCGCGATCGAGTACGGTGAAGTCGGCCAGCTTGCCGCCCTTTATGCTCCCCTTCACGTCGTCCTCGCCGGCGGCGTAGGCGTTGTTGATCGTGAAGGCGCGGATCGCCGTCTCGACATCGATTCGCTGCTCCGGGAACCAGCCGCCCTCCGGCTCGCCGTCGAGCGTCTGGCGCGTTACCGCGGCATAGATCCCGAGCAGCGGCTTCGCCGGGTACCAGGCGGCGTTAGTGCCGGGCCAGTCGGAGCTGAAGGCGAGCCGCGCGCCGCTCTCCAGGAGCGACTTGAACGCGTAGGCGCCCTTGCAGCGCTCATGCCCGATCCGCTCCTCCATCCAGCGCATGTCATCGATGGCGTGGTAGGGCTGAACCTCGGCGATGATCTTCAGGTCACCGAAGCGCTCGAAATCGTCCTCCTCCACGACCTGCGCGTGAATCAACCGGAAGCGGCGGTCCCGCGGCCCGTTGGCGTCGATCGCCATCTCGAACCAGTCGAGCAGCGTGTCCACCGCCAGGTCACCGATCGCGTGAACGTGAGGGTCCATCCCCAGCGAGTCGGCGGAGCGGATCAGCTCGGCCATCCCCGGCGGCTGCAGCACGTGCTGCCGCCAGATCCCGCGGTTGTCGGGCTGGTGATCGTACGGCTCCCGGAAGCGGGCGCCCGAGTTCCCCATGATGCCGTCCACGAAGCCCTTGAGGCCGCCGATCTTGAGGAACTCGTCGCCGAACCCCTCGCCGATACCCAGCGCCGCCAGGTCATCCCAATGGTCCAGCGTCGGCCGCGCATAGACACGCACAGTCAGCTCGCCCCGGTCACGCAGGTACTGGAAAACCCGCATCTGGTGTTCCCGCGTGATGTCGTGTATCCCGGTGACCCCGTTCTCCGCCAGACGGGCCAACGCGACGTTGGCCTCGAGCACCCGCTGCTCGAACGACTTCGCCGGAATGACCCGCCGTACCAAGCCCACCGCGCTGCCGGTCAGGATCCCCGTCGGCTCGCCGGCGACCGGGTCGCGCTCGATGGTGCCGCCCTCGGGGTCCCGGGTCGCGCCGGTGATCCCCGCCAGCTCCAGCGCCAGGCTGTTGGCCAGGTACTCGCTACCATCCCAACGCGACAGCAGGACCGGTGTCTCCGGCGTGAGCGGATCGATCATGCCCCGGTTCGGCTTAAACCGCTCTGCCCGCCCGGCGCCCTCGCCACGCCCGGTCGATCCCATCTCCCACTCCTCGTAGGCACCCCAATCGCCGCCCAGAATCCAGGCACCCTCGGGCAGACGGTCACGCGCCGCCACCACCCGCTCCGCCAGCAGCTCGGCATCAGCCACGTCCAGCAGGTTGATGCCCAGCAGCAGCGCACCCGCGTTGTCGAAATGGGTGTGACTGTCGATGAAGCCCGGCACGACGAACGCGCCGTCGAGATCGACCACCGCCGTCCCCGGTCCACGGTAGCGCGCGATCTCGCCGTCGTCGCCCACCGCGAGGATCCGGCCGTCGCGGACGGCTACGGCCTCTGCCCGCGGCTGGTCCGCCTCGACCGTGTAGATCGCGCCACCCACGAGGATCAGGTCGGCCGCGGCTCGAGAACCGCGTCGCGAGGTCGTCTGCAGTGCGATCACCAGTGCCGCCACGGCGACTGCCATCAGCAGAAGGGAGTTACGCATGGGTCGCTTCCTGACAAGGGTTGTAGACGCGTATGACAGCAGGTAATGTAGGCCTAAACTCGACCATCAACAGGGTGGGCGTATGAGGCGACGCGACTTCCTCAGAGTCGTCGGCACGGCCGGCGCCGCCGTGGTCCTACCCCGCATCGAGCCGGCGGCCCAGGCAGTGCCGACGCTCGACCAACGGCCGGGTCAGCTACCGAACACCACCTTCCAGGCCCGGCTGACACGGGCGGCGCAGCTCGCCGACGAGGCCGGACTGGCGGCTCTGTTCTGTGAGCCGTCCACAAACTTCGCCTACCTGGCGGGCGGCAATTTCGGCCGTAGCGAGCGACTGATCGCGTTGGTCGTTCCGACCGCGGCGCTCGACCCGTTCTTCGTCGCGCCCCAGTTCGAGGTCGAGCGGGTGGAGCGGACGGTCCTCCCGGTCGGGGAGGTCCGGGGCTGGAGGGAAGAAGAGGACCCCTTCTCGCTGATCGCCGACGGACTCGCCGGCCTACCGCCCGGCCGCATCGGCATCGAGCCGAGCACCCGCTACGGCATGGCCCGACGGCTCGAGGGCGCGCTGCCGGACTGGGAACTCGCCGACGCGACCTCGGTCTTCGAGCGCTTGCGGATCATCAAGTCCGAGACCGAGATCGGCTTCATCCGCCGCGCCGTATCGATTACCGAGACCTCGATCGCCGCCACCTTCGCCAGCCTAGACGCAGGTGTCACCGACCGCGAGGTGGCCGGCTACCTGAGCGGGCAGATGCGCGAGCACGGCGCCGCCGGCGGCGGCCTCGTCCAGTTCGGTCCCACGAGCGCCCTACCACACGGCGGAACCGAAGGGCGACGCCTCGAGCGCGGGATGCCCGTCCTCATCGATGCCGGCTGCCGGGTCCAGAGTTACACGTCTGATGTCACCCGCATGCATTTCTTCGGCGACGACCCGGGTCCCGAGTACCACGAAGTCTTCAACATCGTCCTCAGCGCCCAGACCGCCGCGTTCGACGCCGCTCGGCCCGGCATGCAGTTCCAGCAACTCGACCGCATCGCGCGTCAGGTCATCAGCCAGGCCGGCTACGGCCAGTATTTCACCCACCGGCTGGGCCACGGCATGGGGATGGACGGCCACGAGCCGCCTTACCTCGTGGAAGGAAACACCCGGACCCTCGAGCCTGGAATGGTCTTCACCATCGAGCCCGGCATCTATCTGCCCGGCCGCTGGGGCGTGCGGATCGAAGATGACGTCGTCGTGCGAGACGACGGCCTGGAAGCTCTGAGCACCCGTATCGCGCCAATCTAGCGGCAACCCTCCCCATCGCCATCGCCATCGAGCCCGCCAGATGCCTGCGATGGCGATGGCGATGGGGATGGGGATGGCGAGGAGGGGCCGTTCCTTGACGGGAACGGTGCAAGTCGGAATATTCGCCGCGGCACCGATTACCCTGTAAACGCGAGAAGGACAGCCATGGACTTCGAAGTCGCTACCCATCTCCCACCCGAGGACGTGATTCAGAGGGCCGAGGAGTTCTACCGCGAGCGCACCGGCCTCGAGATCCAGGAACGCGGCCCGAACTGGCTCGCGTACACCGGCGCGATCGGCGTAGCGAAGATCAAGGCCTACAGAGAACACGGGCACACGACCGTGCACGTCGAGACCGACCGCGGCGTCGGATTCGACGTCACCGACGTCACGCTCCGGTTCCTCTACACGATCCCCCACGTATAGCCGGAAGGACGACACCGATGGCCGCAGAGAAGCTTCAGATCCGTGTTATCGTCCCCGACGATTGGCGCGAGCAAAAGATGGAGTTCGCACCCGATACTTCAGTGGGCGCGATCAAACAGACGGCGCTGCCCCTGCTGCTCGGGACCGGCGAAATCGACGCATCGACCTACTACGTCGAGTACTACGAAAAGGAGATCCTCGACGAGTCCCGCACGCTGGCCGACCTCGGGGTCCGGCAGGGCGGCGTGATCTCGTTTCGGCCCTACGACATGGACCACCCACCACCCTTCGAGGGCTAGTCGTCCCCGTTCGTATTTGTAATCGTGTTCGTGCTCGTCGTCGTAACAGCCCGGCATTTCAATTACGACGACGATTACGAGTTACGAGCAGGAGGAGAAGTGGTATGACTGCGCTAGCGCCGGCGCGAGACGATTAGCGAAAATATCGGGTAAGGCAGCACCTTCATCAGCCAGCCCATCAGGCGCCATCGTCTGGTCACGTAGACATGGCGTTTCTTCTTGCGGATCGCCGCGAAGATCTGCCGGGCCGCTTCTTCGGCCGTCGCGACCCAGAACATGCCTTGGCGGCCCGCCGTCATCTCGGTGTCGACGAAGCCCGGCTTCACGTCGGTGACCCGGATATCGAGCCCCAGTCTGTCGGCTTTCAGGCGCAGGCCTTCCAGATAGGTCGAGTCGAACGCCTTCGAGGCACTGTAGGCCGCCCTCAAGCCCCGCAGGGCGGAGATCGATGAGATGCCGACCAGATGGCCGGAGCCGCGCTCGATGAAGTAGGCCATGGCCCGGTTCGCAACGGCGGCGAAGCCGGTCACGTTGACCTCGATGATCTCATACTCTTTTTCCCAGGGAGGGTCTGTGTGCCCGACCCCCGAATTCACCACGATAAGCTCGACGTCACCCATCTCCTCGATCAGGTCGCCCAACCGCTGCCGGGCCTCCTGCGGTTCGGCGAGGTCCATGACCTTCAGGTGAGTCGGCGCGCCGATCTCCCGACGCAGCCCCTCCATCAGCGCGACGCGTCGGCCCGCCAGCCCGACCTCGTAGCCGTTCGCGGCCAGCAGCTTTGCCAGGGCGCGTCCGATGCCCGAGCTCGTACCGATGACGATCGCCTTGCTCACGTGTCGTCCGTCCTTCCACAGGGGGTTGCCGCGTCTCCAGCACAGCCGACCAGCGGGCATGAACGGCGCCGATCATAGGTGGTAGCCGACGGAGGCGTCAAGCCGGGCTGGCAGCTTCGGAATCGGCCCCCGCGTGATAGATTGGGGGGCATGACTGACTTCAAGCAGCTGAAGCTGGACGACGATCTCGTCGAGTCCCTCAGCCGCCTGGGATTCCGTCGGCCCACCGCGCTACAAGTGGAGGCCGTTCCGGTTATCGCCCGGGGCACGACCGTCGTCGGCATCGCCTCCTCGGGCAGCGGTAAGACCCTGGCCTACGGCCTCGGACTCGCCGCCCGACTCGACGCCGCCGCGCCCGGTACGCAGGCCCTCGTCCTGCTTCCCACCGACGCCGCCGCCGGTCGAGCCGGGGACGCATTGCACCGACTGTTGCAACCCCGCGGCCTGAGCGTGGGCGTCGTAAGGCCGGCCTCGCCGCTGCGCGCGCAGGTCGCCTGCGCCAGTCCCGCCGCTGCCCTGGCCGCGCTCGAACACTCTGCGATCAAGCTGGAGGGACTAGCGATTCTGGTCGTTGACGGCGCCTCCGCCGTGGTGGGGCTCGGGGCGCTCGAGGCCCTGGAGACCCTCACTGCGCAGGTCCCGAAGGAGGCACAGCGCGTCCTCATCACGTCGGAGATCACCAGCGAGGTCGAAGACTGGATCGACCGGCACGCGCGGCGCGCCCGGCGTCTGGCCTACCTGCCGACCGAGGTCACACCGCTCGACGGGGTCAACCTCGAGTTCTGGGCCGGGCCGCAGAGCGAGTGGCTACCCGTACTGGTCCGGATGCTGAGCGAGAAAGGCGCGAAGCGGGGTACCCGGAGCCGCATCCACTGCCGCTTGCAAGAGAATGCCCGGACGCTAGCTGATCAGCTGCAGGTACGCGGCCTGACGATCGCCGAGAGCCCCGGCGCGCCCGGCGTCCGCGTCGGCTGGGCCGACCAGTGCCACGGCGAGCCCGCTGACCTGTCGGTCGCTTGGGGAACGCCGCCCGACGTCCCCGCTTTCATGGCCTGCATCGATGGCGTGGCGCGAACAGCGGTCTTTGCGAGGCCCGAGGAGCTGGCACACCTCGCCCGCTTGGCCGAACTCCTCGGCCTGAAGGGCAGCCCGGTCCGCGCCGCCGCCCCACCCGAAGCGCTCCGCTCGGCTCAGACCACCCTCGAGCAGCTACGCGAGGCGGCGAACCAGACCGATCTCGAGCCCTACATCCTGCTCGTCGAGCCGCTGCTCGAGGAGTTCACCGCCATCCAGCTCGCCGCCGCCGCCACCGCGCTCCTCCGCGAGCGCAAGCCGATAACCGCCGCCACGCCTCTCCCTGCCTGGACTCGCCTCTACTTCGCCGTCGGCCGCCGTGACGGCGTTCGACCCGCCGACCTCGTAGGCGCCATCACTGGTGAAGCCGCCGTCACCGGCGACAGGATCGGCCGGATCGAGATCAGAGACACTCACAGCTCGGTGGAAGTCGCCGCCCCGGTCGCGGAGAAAGTGATCAAGGCGCTGGCGACAGCGACAATACGGGGACGTCCCGCCAGCGTGCGGGTGTTTCGGGAGTGACTCGGTAGGTGGTGGGGGAAGCAGGCCCGCTACGCGAGGCCTCCTTCCCCCCGCCGCTCAGCCTAGAAGCCCGGCTTCACCCCGTCCTTCAACCCTTTACCAGGACGGAAAGCCGGCGATACGGACGCCGGAATCTGGATCCGCTCGCCCGTGCGCGGGTTCCTGCCCATCCGCGCTCCGCGCTTCCGGGTCTCGAACGTCCCGAACCCGGTGATCTGGACCTTCGCGCCCGATTTCAGCGCGCCCGCGATGATACCCTTGTCCACGTCGAACAGGGCATCAACCGCGCGGCCTGCGTCCGCCTTGCTGAGGCTCGTCGTGTCAGCAAGCTTGTCAATGAGTTCCGTCTTGTTCACCACGTGCTCCTTTCAGGAGATGGGTGGACCGAAAAGGGCATGGGCGAAGCCGAAGCCGGCTCTACTGTACAGCCAAATCCCTCGTATCGTCAAGGGAAAAGCTAGGCGTAGAGCCATTCCTGGCGGGGACCGCCTCGGCCGGGCCGCCCCTCCCGCCCTCATACTCACAACCCACCACAGCACCCAACCCTATGCCAAACAAAGGTTTACAGGATCGGACACCCCGGCCACCCCCCACAGACATGTAAGGCATCCCCCACAAAAACCAGGCCCCACGCCCCAGCGCCCCAGGATCCCCGTGATGGCGCTGCGCTGGCGGCGCCGCCGCCGACGCTTGACGGGCCAAGAGGGGGGCGCGGGCAAGACTGCACCCCTCTTCGAGCCGGAGTCGCCAGCCCGGCCGCTCCTCCAAACGTCGCCGCCGGGCGACTACGTCCGGCCTACCACATGCTGATAGCGCATTATCGCCAGTTATGGTGGAAGCTAGCCCCGGATATCGCGGGCCAATCAGCCAGATTCACCTCCCGACCCCATCGCCGCTGTCACCACAGCCCCGCCGACAAGCTCCCGGTCCCGATCGGCGATTAGGCTTCACTCTCCGCAGCCATTCCGCGGCAACGGTGCTGCTGGTCGGGCGTCGATAATCGCCATATCTTGAACGATGTGCGGGGCCGGGTAGTGGACGGCCCCTTTCTTCTCAGGCTACGCGCCGCGCAGTACCTCCGCGCACGGACCGGGAGGACGCCGCGCAGCTTAGGAAAGGTCAGGTTGCGGCGGCAGACGCGGGATGCAGAGATGCGAGACAGCGGAGCTTCTCCAAGCTCGGGAGATGGCGTCACGCTCAGAACGGAGCTGA
>JASFTY010000037.1:0-14138 GCA_050050535.1 Gemmatimonadales bacterium
TACATGGTGCTCGCCGCCCTCACACTGGCGCCCGACGAGTTCGCCGTCGGTGTCGACCTGTTCGGCATCTCGAACTGGATCCGCACCCTGGAGAACATCCCGCCCTGGTGGGAGTCGTTCCGGGCAGCGCTCTACACCGAGTTGGGCGACCCGGCCGAGGACAGCGAGCGTCTACACAGGATCTCGCCGCTGTTCAACGCCCAAAACATCACGCGCCCGCTTATGGTGCTCCAGGGCGCCAACGACCCGCGCGTCCTGCAGGTCGAATCCGACGAGATCGTTGAGGCGGCGCGCGCCAACGGCGTGCCCGTTGAGTATATAGTCTTCGAGGACGAAGGCCACGGGTTCATGAAGAAGGAGAACCAGCTGGAGGGCTACAAGGCCATCCTCGAGTTCCTCGACACGTATTTGAAGGGTGTGCCCCAGGAGACTATCGCCGAGTAGGGGCGGTCGGCCGGCAGCAGACTGTCGGGGCGTTGCACGACGCCGATACATCAACTGTCCGAGATGCTGAAACGAGCTGAGCACCGCGTACGTACGGGCAGTAGTAGGCGTGCCGCTTTGCAGGATCCACGGAGGAATGACGTGTACAACGAGTTGGTGCCTATCGTCGCTATCTTCTTCACTATCGGCGTCCCCAGCCTGGCGCTTGCCGCTCACCTCGTCTTGCGGCCCATGGTACGCGACATCATCGCGGCCATCCAGGCCGGCAAGACCGGCACGGAGCCCGAGCTTCAGCAGCGCGTGGCCAGGCTGGAGGAGGCGTACTCGAGCCTGGAGACGCAGGTCACGCGCCTGCTCGAGACCGACCACTTCCGGCGCGAGCTCGAATCCGGCCGAATCGACAGGTGATCGGACCCGACCTCGTCTACCCGTTTCCCCGCTCGCCGAGCGCCGCTATCCCCCACGCCGCGTCAGGCGTACGTCGGATACGTGGGGCGCCTGCAGCTCGCCTTCCGGGAGCACGACCGCGTTAGTGTACGTACCGGCCTCGGCTTGGCGGACGACCTCAGCCAGCGCCGCGATGTACCTCTCGCTCGTGCCCAGCGTCGCCGCCCGGTAGAGCGCCAGGCCACGCGCCTCGGCGTCCTTCCTGCCCTCGATGTCGATGTCGTAGAGCGTCTCCAGGTGCTCCGAGACGAAGCCCACAGTGCAAACCACCACCGCCTTGTAACCTTCCGCCGCCAGCTCGTCCAACGATTCGCCCAGCGTCGGGCCCAGCCACCTGTCATTCGTCTCGCCCTGGCTGGTGAAGGCGAACCGCCAGTTCAGGTCGTCGAAGCGCTCCGCGACCAGCCGGCTCGTCTCCAGCAACTGCTCCCGATAAGGATCGCCTTCCCGCAGGACAGTCTCCGGCAGGCTGCGTGCCGTAAAGACGACGGGAAGATCGGCCCGATGTTCCGCCGGTACAGCCTCGACCGCCTCACACAGCCTCTCCTCCAGCGCATCGATGAACAGCGGCTCGTCGTGATACGACTTGACGCACACGACGTCGATCGGTCTCTCCAACCGTTGTAGACCCTCACGAACGTAGTCCAGGTATTGGGAGATGCTCGTCTCCGAGTAGTGCGGGGCCAGCGTGATCGCCACGGCCGTTTCGATACCGTCCTCTCCCATCTGCTTCACCGCTTCCGGGACGTACGGGTGCCAGTGCTTTATCGCCAGATAGCCGCGATACCCGCCGTTCGACCAGTTGAGCCTCCTCACCAGCGCCTTCATCTGATCCACGGTCGCCTGATACAGCGCCGACGGGCCACCGATCATTCTGTAACGGTGCCTCACGTCCTCCACCGCCTCGTTTGACGGCTCGTGCCCGTGCCGGATGTGCTTCAGGTAGGGACGTACGTCGTCCATCATCTCCGGCGTACCGTACGCCATTACCAGAAGCCCTTTCAACTTGCTATCCACCATAATCCAGCGATTCGAAACTCGTATGTTCTGAGCTTCTAATGGTCCTCTTGGTCCCCTTCCCGAACTCGACTTTACAACCCGTCGATACCCAGCTCCCTATATGTACTACCTCAATCACCACATCGATGTTCGCTATCGGCGTCCGCGGCAGCCGCCAATCGACGCCGATCACTTCGCCGCCCGGCAGGTCAAAAGAATGGGCCGCCCGATGCGGGGTTTGCAGACGTACGCTTTCGGCGCCAGATTCGGGCGACCGGACGATCCGAGGGGATTATGGAAGCGACGACCCGAGACAGAAGAATTCGACCCGCCCCGCTCGCCTTCTTGCTCGGCTCCGCCGGGCTCGCGGCCTTCTTCATCCTCGCACCGGGGGTGGACCTTTGGATCAGCGGCCTGTTCCACGACGGCGCCCGCGACTTCTACCTGAACGGAACCCTCTGGGTCCAGTTCTTCTACCACCTGGTTCCGCCACTCGCCGCGGCCATCGCCCTGGGGCTCCTGGCGCTCCTCGCCTATAACCTCGTCCGCAAGCGCGCACCGGGCCCCTTCAACACTCGGGTCGTGCTTTTCCTGCTGGCCGCGCTCGCCGTCGGCCCCGGGCTCGTGGTCCACACGGTCTTCAAGGACCAGTGGGGACGAGCGCGCCCGCGCGACATCGTCCGGTTCGGCGGCGACAAGACCTTCACCCCGGCCTTCGTCATCAGCGACCAATGTGACCGCAACTGCTCGTTCGTCGCCGGCCACCCATCCGTCCCCTTCTATCTCATGGCGTTCGCCCTCGTCGCCCGGCGCCGCCGACGTTTGCTCTTCGCCGGCGCTATCGCGTTCGGCGCGCTCGTCGGGTTGGGGCGCATCGTTCAGGGCGCCCACTTCCTGAGCGACGTCGTGTTCTCCGGCATCTTCGTCTTCCTCGTCGCCTACCTGCTCTTCCGCTTCGCTTTCCGCTTGGATCGCCATTGCGCGGAGACCGAGCCGGGTTGAGAATAGAGTCAAACACCCTACACGACTGGTACGAGGAGGAACATGTGACAAAGCCACTCGCGCTGGCGCTCAGCATAGCTGTCCTGCTCCCCTCCGCCGCCTACACACAGGAGTCCGGCGCGCGGGCCGATCGCCAGCTTCTCGAGCGTGCCGATGCCGCACGCACCGTAGGGTCGGAGACTGCACAGATGGTCATCGACGAGTTCGTCGACTTCGCCTGCCCGGACTGCAGCAACTTCCACTTGCAGATGGCCGACTCGTTGCTGATGCTGGTCGAAGAAGAGGACCTGCAGCTCTCGATCCGGTTCTACCCAATCCCGCGCTTGCTGCGTGGCTTCCAGGCGGCCGAGGCGGCGCTATGCGCCGGCGCCCTCATGGACCGGTCCGGCTTCCTCGGCATGCTGCAGAAGTTGTACGAACATCAGGCCGATTGGCGGTACGAGCTGGACCCGACACCCATCTTCGACGGCTATGCCGACAGCATCGGCCTGCCACTGGACGACTATCGGGCGTGCGCTGCCCGCGATGCCATGGCACCGCTCATTATGAGCGACATACGCATGGCAAAGGACGCCGCGGTGCCGGGAACACCTACCTTCGTCTTCAACACGAAAGGCGAACTCAGCGGCGACGTGCAGTTCTACGACGTCCAGCCGCTGGCCCGCTTCAGGGAGGCGATACGGCAAGTACGGGAACGCTAAGGGCGGCGGCCCGCGATCAGTTGCCCCGGCCGCCGGTCCTCACCGCCTCGGAGGCCGGTACGCCCCGCTCCAGCGCCTCGTAGTCGAGCTCGCTGCCCTGCGCGCTGTGCGGGATCAGGTAGACCACCATCATCACCAGCGCCGCCGCCACCACCACGAGCCGCGCCGCCCGTTCGTTGCGCCGCGGCCTGAAGCCGATGACCAGGCAGGCGACGATCCACACCAGCCACATCACCAGCACCTTGTTGTCGGTGAGGTCGTAGCCGAACGGGAAGCCGGTCCAGAAGGCGCCGAACGCCAACTTCTGCACGATCGGCCCCAGGACCATGCCGCCGGCCGTCATGCCGCCCAGCGTGATCCACGCCAGCCGCCGCATACCTCTCGGAGCGAACAGCGCCGCCAGCCCGGTCCGCATACCGATGAGGACCGAGAAGAACATGAACACCACGTGCGGCAACAGTACGTAGATCGGCACCGGATCCTTGAAGCGGATGATCACCTTCTCCTCGCTCGACCTCGGGACGCGCAGCTCTCCGTCCGGAGTGTCCAGCGTGATGTAGTACTCCAGCTTGCCCGCGGCCGGCTGCGCCGGAAGCTCGCCCACCAGCTCGCCGTCCTCCGGCCGCAACGGCACCGTCCTGAACTCGTCGCTCGTCGGATAACGCTTCCAGTGGAGTGCCCCACCGACGCCCGGACCGGGCCGCGGGATGGCCACCCGCGCGTCGCGGGTCGAGTAGTCGTTCCGCTTCAAGCTGTAGCTATAGCTCTGGTCCGCGACCTCGATCCGGCCGCGCACCGGATGGCTTGGCCCCGTCCGCCGCTGGTAGACCGCCGAGGTCAGCATCGCGACGGCCGCTATGGCCCACAAAATCGCCTCGAGTCGCTTGCCCGTAGCCATGATCGCTCTCTTACGGTCAGGCGCTCGCCCCCGCTTGACTCACGGGTAGCGCCGAACATCTTCCCCGCTGAATCGAATGCACGTCAAGCATAGCAGATTTCGCGACCCGTTCCAGCCCGGGCGCCGCCTGGCCGTCCTCGCCGGCGGCGTCTGCCTGTTCCTCCTCGCCGCCTGCGCTCCGGAGCAGAGCCGCTCCGGCGGCTCGCGCTACCGCGGCTGGCTCATGCCGCAGCCCCAGGAGAAGGTCGACTTCACGCTGTCCGACACCGACGGCGAGCCGTTCGACTTCCGGGCCGAGACCGACGGCTACGTCACGCTCCTCTTCTTCGGCTACACTTACTGCCCAGACGTCTGCCCGATCCATATGGCGAATATCGGGGCCGTGCTCGACGATTTACCCTTCGAGATCAGGCGCCAGATCAAGGTCGTCTTCGTCACCACCGATCCCGAGCGCGACACACCCGAGCGACTGCGCCACTGGCTCGACAACTTCGATACCTCCTTCATAGGTCTGCGCGGCAGCCGCGATGAAGTCAACCAGATCCAGGTCGCGCTCGGGCTGCCCGCCTCGGTGATCGAAGAATCCGAGGGCGACGACTACCTGGTCGGCCATTCGGCCCGCGTCCTCGCCTTCACCAAAGACAGCCGCGCGCACCTCGCATACCCGTTCGGAACACGCCAGGCCGATTGGGCGCACGATCTCCCCATGCTGGTCGACGAACGCTGGGAGTGATGATGACCGACTCGACACACACCCTGCGGATCCATGCGATCCTCACCCTCGCCATCACGACCACCCTCGCTTGCAGAGCGCAGGAAACCCCGGAGAGCATTGACCTCCAGGTCTCACAGGTCTTCGTGGCAGAGCCCGTAACCGGCGAGCGCGCCGCCATGTACTTCTCGGTGGCCAACAACGGAGGCGTCGACGACGAACTGCTGGCCGTATCCACCGCCGCCGCCCGGATCGCCGAGATCCATCGGACCGAGCGCGAAGCCGGAACCATGCGAATGGCGCGCGTCGACGCGCTGACCGTGCCCGCCGGCGGCCGCATCGACCTCGCGCCCGGCGGATATCACGTGATGCTCCTCCAGCTTACGCGGCACCTCTTTCCTGACGACCGCTTCGACGTCACGCTCCGTTTCCACCACGCAGGCGATGTGGTGGCACGCGCCCGCGTCATTCGCTATGAGGATGTGGAGGACTTGGTCGGAACCGCAGCGGTCGGCGACCCACACAACGGCCAGTAGTCCATGAGACTCTGGTGCACTTCCTCCCAGGGCATCGCCTGGGACTGGACCTGGCAGCCCTACGTCGGCGTCTGGCTATTCGTCATCTTGATCGCCGTCGCCTACTGGCTGCACCTCCGTCAACTCAGCCCTTCAGTTCCAAAGGATCGCGCCCAGCGCGGACGGATCGTCTTCTTCGCCCTCGGCCTGCTCTCCCTGTGGCTCGCCCTCGATTGGCCGATCGCACCGCTGGGCATGGGCTACCTGGCCAGCGTGCACATGGTCCAGTACATGCTGATCGCGCTCATCGCACCACCGCTGCTCCTCTTGGGCTTCCCCACCGCCAGTTACGAGAAGCTCAACGATCGTCCGCGCGCCCTAGCGACGCTGCGCAACACGACGCAACCGATCATCGCCTTCTTCATCTTCAATGTGATCATCACGGTCACCCACTGGCCGTCGCTGGTCGATCCGTTCATGAGCTCGCAGATCGGATCTTTCGCGCTCGATATGGCCTGGCTCGTCGCCGGGCTCGTCTTCTGGTGGCCGCTGATCGCTCCCGTGCCCGCCTGGCCGCGGTTCGTCCCGCTGGTCCAGCTGGCCTATCTGGGACTCAACGGGATCATCATCCGGCCGCCGTTCTTCATCCTCTTGTTCAGCAAGTACCCCGCCTACGCAACCTACGAGCTGGCACCACCGATACCCGGCACCTCGGCGCTCAGCGACCAGCAGCTCGCCGCCGGCATCATGAAGCTGGGCACGGCGCTGGTCATGGTGGTGGCAATGGGCTTCGTGTTCGGCAAATGGGTGCGCTCGAGCAAGAAATCGGGTGCTTGACACGGGCGGCATACCAGACGTAGAGTGTGACCGACAATTAGGAGCACAACGGCGGGCGGAACAACTCGGAAGCCGGTGAGAACCCGGCACGGCCCCGCCACTGTGTGAGGCCCGGCGCCAAGCCGGAAGAAGCCAGCCCACCATGCCACTGGGACTCGCGGGAGATCCTGGGAAGGCGGGCCCGGCTGCCTCGAGTCAGGAGACCTGTTCCGCCTCGCACGCCACGGCACTCTTCCAGGGTAAGACGTGCGGGCTTTGTTTTTGCCAACGGTTCCTCACTCGGGCTTGCGACGGCCGCGGGGCCGGCTACACCCCGGCGCCCGGCAGCCGTTCTCGCATCTTGTCGCCTTCATTCGTCGCTTCGCGCTCACCGTGCTCGCCGTGGCGCTCACGGTCGGGGTAGCGCACGCACAATACCCCGGCGAACTGAGTGGCCGGGTAACCGACGCCGTGACCGGCACGCCGGTGGAGAACGTGCTCGTCGCGGTAATCGGTAACGGGCTCGCGACGCTGAGCGACGGACGCGGTGAGTTCCGAGTGCGCGGTCTCGAGCCGGGCAGGCACTCCGTCCGCTTCACGCGTATCGGCTACGAGCCGCAGGTGCGCGAGATCGAGCTCCGCAACGGCGCGATGACCTGGCTCGCCGTAAGGCTCGGCGCTCGGCCCATCGAGCTGGACGAGGTACGCACCGCGGCGCGCGCCGCGGCGGCCGGCGACCTCGTGCCCGGAGCCATCGTCGTCGCACGCGACGAGATCGAGAGCAGCGGCGAGCACACGGCCGCCGGCCTGCTCGAGGGACGCGCCGGTCTCATAGTCCAGCGCCGCGGACCCGCCGGGCGCCAGACGGTGAGCATCCGAGGAAGCTCGGCCGACGAGGTCCTGGTCCTGCTCGACGGAACGCCGTTCGGCGATCCGCTGACCGGGGCCGCCGACCTCTCCACGATCCCAACTTCACAGGTCGAGTCGATCACCGTGCTCAAGGGGAGCCGGTCGGCGCGCTTCGGCCCCGGCGCCCAGGCGGGCGTCGTCCTCATCGAGACGCGAGGCGACGCCGTGCCACTGGCGGCGCGACTCGAGACCGGCTCGCTGGGTAGCTGGTCGGCTTCCGCCGAGGGCGGTGGTGGCGACGCTCGCTTCGCCTGGTCAGCCGGCGGCTATGCCCGCACCATCGACGGCGAGTTCGAGTACCGGGCGCCCTACGGACTGGGCGACGGCAACGGCACCCGCGTCAATAACGACCTCCAGGAAGCGAACCTGTTCGCCGCCGCGACCACGGCCGCCGGCGGCGGCGAGCTGCGGGTCCGCGCCGGCTTCACCCGTCTGCAACGTGGCCTCCCCGGCCCCAGCTACCAGTCGACGCCCGCCGCACGCGAGCAGCTCACGCGCTGGAACGGCCAGGCCGGCTGGGAGCGTCAGAGCGCCGGCTCACGCCTGTCGGCGAGCCTCCATGGCGTGTTGCAGAGTGCGCACTTCTCCGACCCGGAACCACCGCTCGGCCTGCCGTACGACAGCCGCACCGACGCCCTCGCCGTCGGCGCGCGTCTCGTCGTCGAGACGTCGCCCAACGCGTACGTGAGCTCGTTGTCCGGCGGACTCGAGGCTCGCGGGCAACGCTACGCGAGCGCTACGTTCGACGAATCGGCGCCCGATGGCCGATTCGACTTCGGGGTCTTTGCCGGCGCACAGCTCGCCCCCGCAGCCGCCGGAAGCCCGCGCCTCAGCGCCGCGCTGCGCCTCGATCGCGACGGACTCGAGGATCTCTGGCGCCTGACCCACGAACTCACCCTCACGGCCAACGCCGGATTCGCCTCATTCCACCTTCGTCATGCCAGCAGCTACAGTCCGCCGACCTTCGGCGATCAGTTCTTCAGAGACGGCGTGATGGTCCAGCCGAATCCGGGACTGCGAGCCGAGCGGGTCCCGAACGACTTCGGCCTTGGAGTCGCACTCCACAGCCGCATCGGTAGCGCACGCGCTCGGCTCGCCGTCGACGGTTATAGCGCCGACGTGAAGGACATGATCATCTGGGCCCCCGACTTCCGTTTCGTCTGGAGCCCGCGGAACTTCGATGTGAAACGGCGCGGCTTCGATCTCAATGCAAGCGTAGAGCTCGCACCGCAGAACCTGAGCCTGCGCGCCACCTACACATACGCCCGCGTCACTTACGACCGGCCGGACGACGACACCGTTCAGGTCATGTACCGACCGCGCCACAGCGGCAGCATCGGCGCCCGCTGGACGCCGGAACGCTGGCAGATCGACGCCGCCGCACGCTACATCGGCACACGATATCCGGTGCCCGCACCGCTCAACGCACTCGACGCCTACTGGACCTTCGACCTGCGCCTGCGTCGCAGCTTCGACGCCGGCGGCTGGCGGATAACACCCATGCTCGCCGTCGACCGTCTGTTCGATAACGACGACTCACTGATATTCGGATATCCCGAGCCCGGTCGTGTCGTCCGCTTCGAGCTCGCGGCCCGCCCGCGAACGGCTACTAGAAAGGAATGAACCCCGTGCGGCCCCTACTCCCCATCGCCATCCCCATCGCCATCCCCATCGCCATCGCTGCCTGCGATGACACAACCGGAATCGAGCCCGTGACCGGCGTCGAGACGGCGATCATCCTAAACAGCATCGACCTCTCGATAACAGTCTTCCCCGCCGACGACCCCGATGCCGCCGCCGCCATCGGACTCGCCGCGGCCGGCTCGCCGGTGAGCGTCGCGGCGCGCGCCAATACCGTCGTCGTGCCGCTGGGCTTCTTTCCCGCCGCCGCCGTCGTCGACCTGGCGACCGGCGACGTCGGCACGATCCCGCTGCCCGAAAACTCCGGCGCCACGGGCGTGGCCTTCTTGAACGACTCTATCGCGTATGTCGCCAATCCGAACCTGGGCACGGTAAGCGTCGTCAACGTGTCGGCGGGCATAGCAGCCGAAGAGATCGCCGTCGGCGTCTTTCCACAGGCGGTGGCGGTATGGGGTGACACGGCCCTCGTGCTCAACGCCGAGCTCGGGCTCGATTTCCGGCCCGCCCGCCAGGGCGTCGTCTCGGCCATCGACGCGTCGTCCAATGCGGTGGTCGGCTCGATCTTTCTCTCGGGCTTCAACCCGGCGGCGGCCGCCTACGGGCCCGATGGCTTGCTCTACATCGTCAACTCCGGCGCTTTCGGCGACGGCAACGGCAGCCTCTCGGTGGTTGACCCCACGACCCTCGACGAGCTCGAGCATCACGATGGCTTCGGCGAGTTTCCCGGTGACATCGCGTTCGATGACGCGGGTCGCGCGTACATAAGCTCCTTCGCCTACGGGATCGCCGTTTGGGACGCCGTCGGTGATACCTTCATCTATCCACCCGACGATCCGCTCATCGCCAACGGCCACGCGATTTCGAGCGGGGTCAGCCTGGACTCAGACGGACGTCTCTACACGCTGATACCCGGTGACTGCGTAGCGCCCAGCGTCGCCATCCGACTCGACAGCCAGCTCGCCTTTGACCGCGAGATCGACGTCGGCGTCTGCCCCATCGCCGTCACCTTCACCCGAGTGGAGGATCAGTGAGAATACGCACTTGCCTTCTGCTGACAGGCTTGGCGCTCATCGCGACCGCCTGCGGCGCTGAGCGAGATACACGGCACCCTGCTCTCGCCGGCGGCGAGCTGGAGCAGCCGCCCCGGCGCATCATCTCGCTCATACCGTCGGTCACCGAGATGATCCTCGCGCTCGGCGCCGCCGACCACCTGGTCGCGCGCAGCGATTTCGATACCGATCCGGCGATGGCCCACCTGCCTACCGTAGGCCAGGGGCTGACGCCCAGTCTCGAGCAGCTCACTATGTTGCAGCCCGAGCTGGTGATCGCCTGGCCCGACAACGCGTCGCGCTCCGTCATTACCCGGCTCGCCGACCTCGGCGTCACCGTCTATACGCCGCAGATCCAGACGCTCGCCGATATCGAGCGGACGATACGCGAGCTGGGCGACATTTTGGGACTCGAATCCGCCGCCGCGTCACTCAACGCGACAGTAGACGCAGAGCTCGACGCGATCCGCCAGGCCGTGGCCGACCGCCAGCGCCCCACCGTGTTCTACGTCGTCTGGTACGCGCCGGCGACCACGGCGGGAACAGGTACCTACGTCAATGAGCTGATCGAGATCGCCGGTGCCGACAACATCTTCGAGGACGCGCCCGGCCTCTGGCCCACCGTGAGCATCGAGGAGGTGCTTGATCGCCAGCCCGACATCGTGCTCCTCTCGCAGACCGAGGAGATCCACGTCGACCTCGAACAGCTTCGCGCCGCGCCCGGCTGGCGCGAGCTCGAGGCCGTCCGCGAAGGACGCGTGTTGCAGATCGATGCGGACCTCTACAACCGCCCGGGACCACGCGTCATCGAGGCGGCTCGACAGCTCGCCCACCTGCTCCACCCCGACGCGTTCCCGGACGGCCTCGATCAGTGACTGCGCGTAACTCACTGCGCCTCCTAACGCTGGCGCTGCTGACCGCCGCCCTGCTGGTCGTGAGCGTCGCACTCGGCGCCGCCGACCTGCCGCTGCGGGCCGTGCTCGACGCGCTGGGCGGGGGCGGCGACGAGCCGGCGCGCGCCATCGTTCTCAATCTACGACTCCCGCGCGCCGCGCTCGCCGTGCTCGTCGGCGGCTCGCTGGGGCTGGCCGGTGCGGTCTTCCAGGCGCTACTCCGCAACCCACTGGCCGAGCCGTACGTGCTCGGCGTCTCCGGCGGCGCCGCGGTGGGCGCCGTCGCCGCCGTCGTGCTCGGCTGGAGCCTCCACGCTCCTTGGGCGCTGCCGCTCGCTGCGCTCGTCGGCGCGCTGTTCGCCATCACGCTCGTCCTGCGCATCGCCGCCCGCGCCGCCCGCGGCTTCGACACGCGGGTCCTGCTGCTCGCCGGTGTCGTCGTCGGCGCCTTCTTCCACGCGGTGATCCTGTTGCTGCTCAGCTTCGCCTCCGCCGATGCTTACCGGTCCGCGGGGCTCTGGATGATGGGCAGCCTCGCCGCCGCCGATTGGTCGGCGGTACTGCTGCTCGCGGCGTACCTGGCGCCCGCGATGGCCGTGCTACTCCTGATGGCGCGGCCGCTCAACCTGCTCGCCATGGGCGAGGAGACGGCGCTCTACCTGGGGACGAACGTCGAGCGCGTGAAGCTCGCATCTTATCTCATAGCGTCGCTACTCGTCGCCGCCGGAGTGGCGGTGAGCGGGGTGATCGGATTCGTCGGTCTCATCGTACCCCACGCCGTGCGGCTGATGTGGGGTAGCGATCACCAGCTGTTGCTGCCCGCATCGGTCCTGCTAGGTGGCGGCTTCATGCTCGCCGCCGATACCGTGGCACGAACCGCGGCGGCACCGGCCGAGCTTCCCGTCGGTGTCATTACCGCGCTGGTCGGCGTGCCGCTCTTCGTCGTGCTGTTGACACGGAGGGTCGTGTGAGCGGGCCGCCGGTCTTCGAGGCGCGGGAGCTGCGCTTCAGCTACGAGGGCGCAGCTCGACCGGCACTCGACGGCGTCGATCTGCAGGTCGCCGCTGGGTCGCTCTACGCCATCATCGGGCCAAACGGCTCCGGTAAGTCGACGCTGCTGAGACTATTGCTCGGCGCGCTGCAGCCCGCGAGCGGCACCGTCAGCTACGCCGGTCGCAGCGTCGCCGATTGGACGCGCCGCGCCCTTGCCCGGCAGATCGGTGCCGTGCCTCAGGGCGAGGAGATGGCGTTCCCCATTACCGTCCGCGAGATGGTGGCGATGGGGCGTTACCCGTACCTCGGGGTCCTGGGCCGCCCCGGCCGCGAGGACCGCGAAGCGATCGGACAGGCGATGCAGCGCTGTGACGTGAGCGAACTGGCCGAACGACCGATCTCGAGACTCTCCGGCGGCGAGCGCCAGCGCGCGCTCATCGCCCGGGCGCTGGCACAGCGCCCGGCCACCCTGGTCCTCGACGAGCCGACCGTCTCACTCGACATCCGCCACGAGATGACCATCTTCGAGCTGCTCGCCGAGCTCACGCACCGCGACGACGTCACCGTCGTGCTGGTGACCCACAACCTGAACCTCGCAGCCCGCTACGCCGATCGCCTGCTACTCCTCGACGCCGGGCTCGCCGCCGCCCAGGGCAGACCCGCGGACGTCCTGTCGCAGGAGATCATCGAGAAGGTCTACCAGTGGTCGGTCGCGGTCGCGCCGCACCCCGGGCCCGGCCGCGATGCCGGCGCGCCGCAGATCACGCCGCTCACCGGTGAGGACTAGTTCTCGGCCATACTGATCATGATGACCCGAGACGTGGATCTTCTTGGTGCACAACTCACACCAGCGTCTTCGCCTCGCCATCGCCGTCGCCCGCGACCGCGCCCGCGATTCCCAAACTCCGCCCGGTTGTAATCGCGGACGAGGACGTGGGCGCGGGGGATGACGTGACGACGACGTGTGAGGATCCTTCCTAGGGGGCCCATCGAACCGCCGTGCAGCGTCAATACTATGATGGCCCGGTACTATTCGTAGAACTCCCGGATCGTGCCGACGACATAACGCTGCTGCTCCTCGGTCAGCTCGGGATAGATCGGCAGCGCCAGCGACTCGCGCGCCGCCTCCTCCGCCTCGGGGAAGTCGCCTTCCTCGTAGCCCAGGTGAGACATGCTGGCCTGGAGATGCAGCGGGATCGGGTAGTAAACCTCGGTCCCGACCCCGCGCTCCGTCAGGAAATCACGCAGCCAATCGCGCTTCGGCACGCGAATCACGAACTGATTATAGACGTGGCCGTCGACATCGTCCGGCAGCCGAACCTCATCCAGCAGATCCAGCTCCTCGAACAGCGCCCTATACGCATCGGCGTTGGCGCGGCGCGCCGTCGACCAGTCATCCAGATACTTGAGCTTCACCCGTAGCACGGCAGCCTGCAGCGCGTCCAGCCGGAAATTGCCACCCACCACCCGGTGCTCGTACTTCGGCTTGCCACCCTGCATCCGCAGCACGCGCAGCAGCTCCGCCATCTCCTCGTCGTCGGTGGTCACCATCCCGCCGTCCCCGAAGCCGCCCAGGTTCTTGCTGGGGAAGAAGGAGAAGCAACCCATGTGCCCCAGGGCGCCCGCCTTGCGGCCAACTCTGTCCGACGCGCTCAGCGCCTGGGCCGCGTCCTCGATCACCGTCAGCTCGTGAGCTTCCGCAGCCGCGTTTATCGGTGCCATGTCCGCGCAGCGCCCGTACAGGTGGACCGGCATGATCGCCTTGCTGCGCGGTGTGATCGCCGCCGCCGCGGCCTCGGGGTCGAGGTTGAAGGTCACCGGATCGATATCGATGAACACCGGGCGCGCGCCCAGCCGCACGATCACCGCCGCCGAGGCGAAGAACGAATACGTCGAGGTGATGACCTCGTCGCCGGGGCCCACGCCGATCGCCATCAGCGCCGCCAGCAGCGCGTCGGTACCCGACGACATTCCCACCGCGCACCGCGTACCGCAGTACTCCGCCACCCCGCTCTCGAACTCGGCGACCTCCGGGCCCAAGATGAAACGCTGCGACTCGCAGACCCGGTCGATCGCCTCGCGAATCTCGTCCTTGATCGACTCGTACTGCGGCCTCAGA